>NZ_DBFCCJ010000019.1:0-8032 GCF_048380235.1 Ventrimonas sp.
TTGAAGCAACCGGAACTTATAGTGACACAATTACACTTCCTGATGGTGGAAATTATATTGGCATTGAATGTGAGAATTTCACTGGAAACATTGAATTAAATATTGAATAATACTCTGCCGGACGACGGCAAAAGAAAAAAAGCCGTCGTAGAGCAGACAATTTGACACGCCCATTTGAAACGGCGGCTTTGATTTTCAGAGCCGCCGTTTCTTTGCGTTTGCACAAATCAATGACGACTTGCAGGGACACGGTAGCCGATTGGAGGTTATTTTTCCGTGTCTCGTTTGCTTTTTCAAAGCTCACATGATCTACATCAGTTAAAAAAAGCATTGCTCCTCCTCCGGGCAAGTATAACATTGCATCGGCATTATCGTTCTATGTAATTCAGTATAATAATGGCTGTTCTTGGCGCGCCAGTTTTCCCTCACGGAAATCTGGCGTTTTTTGTTGCCATTTTTTCGGAGATGACCCGGTTGTCTGCCGGTGTCGGTCTCCGCCTTCATTCGATTCACCCGTCAATCACCCGTGAATCGAAATGGAGGTACATAATGAAGAAAATTAACCTTCGGGAACTTTATCCTGATGTTTATACAACAGACTTTTTTGTAGATGTGACAGAGAAAGTAATGGAGACTATTCGAGCAGCTGAACGTGCGGAGGCTGCGTATGAGCGAAAGATGTATCGTTATAAAGCACAGTATTCTCTGGATTGCGAGAATGGCATTGAAAATGCGGTGCTGTTGAAGCCGCAAACACCGGAGATGCTTCTGGAGGAAAAGCAGCTGCGGGAGCAGCTCTATGCCGCTGTGATGGCTCTGCCAGAGAAGCAGGCCAAGAGGATCTATGCCCGGTATTACCTGGGTATGCGTGTGAGTGAGATCGCCGCAGCGGAGGGTGTAGACCCAAGCCGTGTCCGTGACAGCATTCGGCGCGGTCTGAAGCAGCTGGCAAAGTATTTTTAGGATAGAATAACAAAGGGCGCAAGGCCACATAGTGCTTCTGGCACAGGGCTTTGCGCCCTATTTGCAAGCTTGTATTCTTCGAGCAAAGGAAATATAATAAACCATATTGGAGGGAAACTATATGGATTATATGACGCTGAAAGAAGCAAGTGAAAAATGGGGTGTTACCCCAAGGCAGATCAATTATCTGTGTGCCGGTGGGCGTATCCCCGGTGCTGTGAAGATGGCTACCATTTGGCTGATTCCCAAGGATGCGGAGAAACCGGCAGACCGTCGTTTCAAAAATACAAAAAAATAATCCTCTCGTGAGATTTCTGTGACATTTGGATGCTACACTAAGAATGAAGGAGTGTGATACAATTGCGAATTTTAGTAGTCGAGGATGACCGGCTTTTGAATAATACTTTGTGCTATAACCTGTATACTGCGGGCTATGTCGTGGACTCTGTATTGACAAAATCAGCAGCTAGCAACTTTCTGACTAAGCAGGATTATGACCTGATCGTGCTGGATGTAAACCTGCCAGATGGGAATGGCTTTGATTTCTGCCGGGAGGTAAAAGAGCGCCGGCCGGATACGGCGGTGATCTTCCTGACCGCAAATGATATGGAGAGCGATATGCTCAAAGGATATGAGTTGGGCGCAGAGGACTATGTGACCAAGCCATTTCCTATGAGCGTCTTTCAAAAAAAGCTGTCCGTGGTGCTGGGGCGGCTGGCAAAACAATCTGGC
Organism: Ventrimonas sp.; assembly: GCF_048380235.1. NCBI lineage: Bacteria > Bacillati > Bacillota > Clostridia > Lachnospirales > Lachnospiraceae > Ventrimonas > Ventrimonas sp. The sequence continues at coordinate 1,696 of NZ_DBFCCJ010000019.1, forward strand.
GGCGGGGATTGTTATGAGGATAGCGCACTATCCATCAATTTCTCGGAGATGACTGCTTCTCTGTCCGGTAAGGCGCTGGTGTTCACTCCGTTGGAATACCGGCTGTTGAAAATCCTGACCAAAAATCCGCAGAATGTTTTGACCAGGCAGGTGATGCTTGAAAAGCTGTGGGATGCCGATGGGAACTTTGTGGATGAACACGCCCTGACTGCGGCCATCAGCCGGGTGCGGAATAAAATTGAAACGGATGGACGCCAGTACATCAAGACGGTGTACGGTATGGGCTATATGTGGATCGGAGGGGCATCGAAATGAATATGCGAAAACTCTCCATCAACAAAGCCTGTGTCCTTTTGGGAACGCTTTTGCTGCTGGCGGTTGGTGCAGTCTGCACCGCTGTTCATCTGCTGACCCAGAATATAACCGCTGTCCGGTGTGTGTTCCTGTTCAGTCTTTTTGTGCTGCTCTGCGTCATCTGCTTTGTGGCGCTGATTCGTCGGAAGCTGGTCCGGTTCTCCGATGCCTTTTGTGGTCAGATGGATGATATGCTCTCCGAAAATATGCAGCCCAAGCAGACGGTTGAAGAAGAAAACCTGTTCTATAAAATCAACTACCGGCTGGGGCGACTGTACGAGGTCATGCAGGAAAATAAAAACAGCATCGCAAAGGAACGGGCTGACCTGCAAGAGCTGATTTCTGACATCTCCCATCAGGTCAAGACCCCGATTGCCAACTTGAAGATGATCAACAACACGCTGCTTGAAAATGAGGTTCCTCCGCAGAAGCAAAAGGAATTTCTGACAGCCCAGGCCAGCCAGCTTGATAAGCTGGGCTTCCTCATGCAAGCCATGATTAAAACCTCCCGACTGGAAACGGGAGTCATTTCGCTGGAGCAGAGACAGCAACCGGTTTACGATACCCTTGCCGCTGCCCTAGGCGGGATTTTGCTCAATGCCGAAAAGAAAAAGATAGATGTGCAGGTGGAATGCCCGGAGCATTTGGATGCACGCCATGATAGAAAATGGACAAGCGAAGCCCTGTTCAACATTCTGGATAATGCTGTGAAATACACCCCGGCAGGCGGGCAGATCCGTGTGTCGGTGGAAGGCTGGGAAATGTATGTGAAGATCGACATTGCCGATACCGGCATCGGCATTTCAGAGCAGCACCAGGGGACGATTTTCAAGCGGTTTTATCGGGAAGATGTGGTGCATGATGTGGACGGTATTGGAATCGGTCTGTATCTGGCCCGTGAGATTGTGACCTTGCAGGGCGGTTATATCCGGGTAGCGTCTGAGGTTGGGAAAGGCTCAACCTTTTCTGTTTTCCTGCTCCGAAAGTAGAGTAAGCACACCCCGAAAATTGAAATGTCACAGATTCGTGACATTTGGGGCTGAATTTAGCGGAAATTTTTTGTGGCTCGTGACATTTCTGTGAGGTTTGGTCGTTACAATGGGTTTATCAAAAAGAAAGGATGGTGTTCTCTATGAGCATTTTGCAAACGACTGAACTGAAAAAATATTATGGTGCAGAGCCGAACATTACCAGAGCCTTGGATGGTGTGACCCTCTCTATTGAAAAAGGAGAATTTGTAGCTATCGTAGGAACCTCCGGCAGTGGTAAATCCACGCTGCTGAACATGATCGGCGGATTGGATGTGCCCACCTCCGGCCAGGTGGTCGTGGATGGCAAGGAGCTGTCCAAACTCAAAGACGAGGAACTGACCGTTTTCCGCAGAAGAAAGATCGGCTTTATCTTCCAGAACTACAATCTGGTACCGGTGCTGAATGTCTTTGAAAATATTGTGTTGCCTGTGGAGCTGGACGGAAACAAGGTAGACAAGAAGTTTATGAACGAAGTAGTGCAGATGCTGGGGCTTGAGGATAAGCTGAACAATATGCCCAATAACCTCTCCGGCGGCCAGCAGCAGCGCGTAGCCATTGCCCGCGCCTTGGTGTCAAAGCCCGCTATTGTCTTGGCTGATGAACCCACAGGCAACCTGGACAGCAAGACCAGCGCCGATGTGCTGGGGCTTCTGAAAACTACCAGCCAGAAATTCCACCAGACCCTCGTAATGATTACCCATAACAGTGAGATCGCCCAGCTTGCCGACCGCATTATTCGGATCGAGGATGGTAAGATCGTGCAGTAAAGGGGGGGCGGGACTATGAATGACATTCTATTTGGCAACAATAATTCCAAAGTAATTACCAAGCTATCCAAACGCTATTTCAAGAAGAATAAGGTACGCAATCTGGCTGCACTGCTGGCAATTATCCTGACTGCTTTCCTGTTTACCTCTATCACTTCCCTGGCGTTCAATATGGCGTCCTCCATCCAACTCTCTCTGCAAATGCAGAAAGGCAGCAAGGCGGATGGCACTTTGGGGTATATGACGGAGAAACAGTACGAGCAGCTTGTAAACAGCGATTTTGTGGACCAGGCAGGACACCGGCGTATCATTGGCTATGCAAGCAACACTTCCAGCCATTCCATTGAAATCAATTATGAAGATAGTGTGCAGCAGGAACTGACCTTCTGTGTGCCTACCCACGGAGCTGCACCGGAGAAAGCGAATGAGATCGCCACTACGGATTTGGCGCTGAAGGCGCTGGGTGTAGAACCTGAGATCGGCGCAGAGGTTCCGTTAGAATTTGAACTGCGGGGGAAAACTTATCATTACGATATGGTGCTTTCCGGCTGGTGGGAAGCAAGCAATGACTCTGTGAGCGTTGCGACTGTTTCAGAGCAGTTTATAAAAGAAAATCCCGATGTGGTTCAGAACACTTATGCGGTAGACCATGTAATGTCCGGCGTTACTTTTTCCGATGTCGTGCTGAAGAATAAAGCAAATGTTCAGCAGCAGTTGAATGAGTTCGTTTACTCCATTGGCGGCAATCCAGAGGATATGGGCGCAGACAATTTCATTCTCGCCTCCGAAAATCAAATGTCCCAGGGATTGACTTCATCAGAGTCCATCGTGCCTGCTGTTGTATTTATCCTGATGTTTGTCGTGTGCGGATACCTGCTGATCTACAATATCTTTGATATTTCCGTGATGCAGGATGTTCGTCAATACGGTCTGCTGCGGACGATTGGAACTTCCACACGGCAGATCAAGAGCATTGTGAACCGTCAGGCGGTCTGGCTCACGCTGATCGGACTGCCTATTGGTCTGATTGCCGGTTTCTTTGCCGGTTGGGTGCTGCTTCCTATCGTGACAGAGATCATTAACCTTGAATACTCTATGGTGGGTACATCCGTATCGACCTCGCCTCTGATCTTTGTTATTGCCGCTCTCTTTACAATTTTGACCGTGCTTATCAGCACCCGGAAGCCTGCAAAAAAGGCGGCAAAGATTTCTCCTCTGGAGGCGATCCGCTACACCGAGCAGAACGCCTATAAAAAGAGCAGTGCCAAGCGTACCAATAGAGTAAAGCTGTCCCGCATGGCCTTTTCCAACCTGGGGCGCAATCGTCGGCGTTCAGCGTTTATCATTATTTCCCTGCTTCTGTGCATCGTCCTGTTTAACTCTATCATCATTGTGACGCAAAGCCTTGATGAAGAAAAGTGGGTAAACCGTGTTACCAGAACAGATTTTAATGTCTATAACTCCGCCGCATTTAATGTAATGGAGGGCGTTCAGCACCATGAAGATACGCTCTCACAACAGGCAGTGGATCTGATTGCCGGACAGCCCGGAGTTGAGGATGAACGCTATCTTTACCGAAATACAAAAGACGATAGAAATGTGCTGGTTGACTATGGGTTTGAAGATTTAAGCGGTATAGAGCTATTCCATGAGGAAGAAGGCGTTGTAAATCAAAGCTATCAGGGATATAGCCTGTACACAAGTTCTGATACCGAAAGGCGCTATTTTGGTAATGTGATGGGAGCCTCCGAGAATTTCTGGGCGGATATGCGTATTTTTGAAGGCGAAAAAGATGCCGAAACCTTAACGCAGAAAATGGCTACCGGAGAATATGTCATTATTGGTTGCCCCATCGACAAATTGACAGAGGAACCAAATAACACTCCGCTGACCGATCAGTTACAGGTCGGGGAGAGCATTTCCTTCTACAAGGATGGGGAACTGGTCAAAACCAGCACCATCCTTGCAAAAGCGATTCTCGTGGGAACGGAAACCGAAACGCCGACAGGCACTACCGCTCAGGCACACATCGCCGGTGATGCTCCTTTTGTATATCTGCCGGACACTGTATTCAAGGAAATCTATGACGCTCCCACGCTTCTGACTTATGGATTCAATGTGGAGGAAGCCTTGCAGCCGCAGATGGAAGAATTCTTGAGCAGCTATGTGAGCGAAAATACTTCGGTTGCCTATACTTCCACCAAGCTGTTGAAAGAGCAACTTGATTCGGTCCGCAGCATGATTCTGGTTATCGGCGGTTTGATTGGCTGCATCATGGCCTTTGCGGGACTGATCAACTTTACCAACATGATTATTACCAACATCATCACCCGCCGCCATGAGTTCGCTACCATGCAAAGCATCGGTATGACCGGCAAGCAGCTTCGCCGCCTGATGGTCTATGAGGGCATCTATTATGCCGCCGGCGCAGACATTATTGGCGGAGCAGCCGCAGCGGTCCTGGCAGTCACGGTGCTAAAGAGCGCATTAAATGGCCCCTCCATGTGGTTCTTTACCCTGAACATTACATTGGTTCCTGTTCTGGTCATTGGTGTGCTTTATCTGCTGCTGGCTGCGGTCATTCCGCTGATTGTTCTCCACTTCTTTAACAAGGGAACTGTGGTGGAACGGCTGAGGACTTCGGAGTAACGGCAGAGATTGCTACAATAAATAATCATAAACCTATTGAAAGCCGGGAGGAGGCATTTCCTCTCGGCTTTCCTCAAAAAAATTGAAATCTCACAGATTGGTGAGATTTCAGCTTGTTATTTTGTCGAAATGGAGTATGTCCGTGACATTTCTGTGAGGATTGCCTGTTAAGATAAAAGAAAAGTGAAAAAGTTGCCGCACGATGGCAAAAGAAAAAAAGCCATCGTACAGCGACTATATTGTTATGCACTTTGCAACGGTGGCTTTGAAAAAATCAGAGCCGCCGTTTCCTTTCGTCTATCTAAAATGAACGACGACCCTACACCCTGTAATCTGGTACGGCGGCACATAGGAGGATGCCGCCGTGTCAATTTTTGTCATTCACAATAGCCATGAGTTACACCAGCTAAAAAAAGTCTTGCCCCTCCTCCGGGGGAGTATGACTATCTATCAGTATTATCGTTCCATCTAAATCAGCAGAATAGTAGGTATTTTTGTTGCGCCGATTTCCCGTTATGGGAAGTTGGCGTTTTTTGTTGCCATTTTTTCGGAGATGACCCGGTTGTCTGCCGGTGTCGGTCTCCGCCTCCATTCGATTCACCCGTCAATCACCCGTGAATCGAAATGGAGGTACATAATGAAGAAAATTAACCTTCGGGAACTTTATCCTGATGTTTATACAACAGACTTTTTTGTAGATGTGACAGAGGAAGTAATGGAGACTATTCGAGCAGCTGAACGTGCGGAGGCTGCGTATGAGCGAAAGATGTATCGTTATAAAGCACAGTATTCTCTGGATTGCGAGAATGGCATTGAAAATGCGGTGCTATTGAAGCCGCAAACACCGGAGATGCTTCTGGAGGAAAAACAGTTTCAGGAGCAGGTCTATGCCGCTGTGATGAAGCTGCCAGAGAAACAGGCAAAGCGAATTTATGCCCGATACTATCTGGGAATGGCGGTAAATGAAATTGCCGAAGTAGAAGGTGTAGACCCAAGCCGTGTCCGAGACAGTATCCGCCGTGGATTAAAGCAGCTTGTAAAATATTTTTGATAAAATTTCATTTGATGCGCCTGTTTTTTGCCTTTTTTGTCAGTGTTAATAAGAAGGACAAGTTTTCCTCCTTCATCAGTACATTGACAATCGAATAGACAGCACAACAGGTACATAACCCATGTACGAGCGAATGTGAAACGCCGCGAAGATGGAGCCGTCAGGGAGGTGATGAAAGAACTGCTTCGGAGCGATCTACGATTTCATAAAACGGATTGTGGCAGATTCGGCGCGATGACTGCATGGGGGCTTAAAGATACTTCCTCACGGCCCGCCAAAGACTTGGGGGGAACCCTGCGGCACACGATACGAACGGTGCTGCGGAGTTATGACAGCCGCGCCAACGGAGACCTGTTGTGTTCCCATCGTCAGGGGGCGTGGCAAATGTGATGAAAGCTGAGTTATATAAATAGGAAGCGTTTGCAGCTTCCTGTTCAAAATCAGATACCATGCGCTGGCAGTTTCGGCTGCCAGCGTATTCATGT
>NZ_DBFCCJ010000020.1:0-67171 GCF_048380235.1 Ventrimonas sp.
AGGAAGTGAATGAGACCGCCTTCCGGGATTTTCAGCATATCAGGTGTTTGCATCTTGAACACACGTGTACGAATGCAGCGGATGTAGTCCGATGCAGGCGAACGCGTGTTGTGAGAGCAAGCAAACAACGATATGTGAAAACAGAGGAAGGCGGTCTCGTTCACTTCCGGACCTTTATTCGTTCCGTCCTATAATTGCAATTTACAGTCTTACGATCATTGCCTCACGGCCGGCACCGGTTCCGATAAACTTAACCGGGGTCTTGGTATACTCTTCGATGAAGTTGATATATGCCTTTGCGTTCTCCGGGAGATCCTCGAAGGTCTTGCAGCCGGACAGGTCACCGAAGTTTCCGTCGAACTCTTTGTATACCGGCTTGCAGCTCTGCAGGAACTTTAAGTTGGTTGAGAAGTCCTCGGTCTGCACGCCGTTGCAATCGTATGCTACGCAGACTTTGATCTTGTCAAATTTGCCGATGGTGTCTAAGTGGTTTACGGAAATTCCGGTCAGGCCATTCAGACGCTTTGCGTATTTCAAGGTTACGAGATCCAGCCAGCCGCAGCGTCTCGGTCTGCCGCTTACAGTACCGTACTCATGACCAAGATCACGGATGCGGTCGCCGGTCTCATCTAACAGCTCGGTTACGAACGGGCCCTCGCCGACACGGCTGGAATAAGCTTTAATAATACCGTATACATTACCGATATCAGATGCGCTTAAACCGGTACCGGTGATGATTCCGCCGATGGTCGGGTTAGAAGAGGTTACATACGGGTAGGAACCAAAGTCGATATCAAGCAGGGTTGCCTGAGCACCTTCTACAATGACTCTCTTATCCTCCTCCAGTGCCTTGTGCAGATAGGTTACGGTATCGCACACATACGGCTTTAACTGCTCTGCGTACTCACAGTAGGTCTTGTATACATCCTCAAAGTTCAGTTTTTCGTCGATGGTGGTGTCTTCCGGATCGTAGAACTTTAAGAGTGCTTTTCTGGACTCGACCAGCTCCTCGAGATGGCTCTTGAAATTATCTGCATACAGATCCTCGACTCTTAAGCCAGCACGCTCGTACTTATCACAGTAGGTAGGTCCGATACCTCTGCAGGTGGTGCCGATCTTGGATGCCTTTCTTGCTTTCTCTAATGCGCGGTCCAGCATCGGATGGTACGGCAGGATCACATGGGTCTTATCACTGATTTTTAAATGGTTGTCAATATCATAGCCGTGTGCCTTTAAGTTTTCAATTTCTCCCAACAGCACCTGCGGATTCATAACAACTCCGTTGCCGATTACGCCAATGGTATGACCGGACAGGATTCCGGACGGAATCAGACGCATTGCATATTTTACTCCGTTAGCCTCGATCGTATGACCTGCGTTATCACCGCCGGTTGCGCGGACAGCGATATCTGCATTCGCTGCAAGATAATCGATTACTTTACCCTTACCTTCGTCGCCATAAAAACATCCAATAACTACATCTACCTTTGACATAATCAGTCTCCTTCGTTATAACTGCTGCCGTAACTGTTCCTTACTTTTCCAGTTACCTGCTATCTTCAAATTCAGGCAGAGCCTTCTGCTCTGCAAACATTAACAGTATATAAGATTCCTGCACTAAAATCAATACGCAAACACAAAAAGGCAGACAGATTTTCTAATCTGCCCACCTCTTGTTATTAATGAAACTTATTGGTATTTATCAGTGCAGCGCCCTTACACATTAATTTCAGCTGTCATGCCGAGATCTTCTTTATTTGATTCCAGGATCGGATTCACTACTTCGGTCAGGAACTCGTCTACCTGCTTCGGTGCGCGGCCCACATAGCGGGACGGCTCCATACATGCCTTCAGCTCATCCAGAGAAAGTCCGAATGCCGGATCTGCGGCAATGAGCTCTAACAGATTATTGTCCAGCCCCTTCTCCTTCACGTTTCTGCCTGCCTCCATGGAAAGCTGGCGGATACGCTCATGCAGCTCCTGACGGTCACCGCCGGCCTTTACCGCATCCATCATGATGTTCTCGGTTGCCATGAACGGCAGCTCTGCCATGAAATGCTTCTCGATAACCTTCGGATATACAACCAGGCCATCTACAACATTTAAGTACAGATCCAGGATACCGTCGATTGCCAGGAAGCCCTCCGGAATGCTCAGACGCTTATTTGCGGAGTCATCCAGAGTACGCTCAAACCACTGAGTGGAAGCCACCATCATCGGGTTCATCACGTCACTCATCACATAATTGGAAAGAGATGCAATACGCTCGCTGCGCATTGGGTTTCTCTTGTAGGCCATGGCGGAGGAACCGATCTGATTTTTCTCAAACGGCTCTTCCACTTCCTTTAAGTGCTGCAGCAGACGGATATCGTTGCTGAACTTGTGAGCACTCTGGGCAATACCTGCCAGAATATTTAACACACGAGTATCTACCTTGCGGGAGTAGGTCTGTCCGGATACCGGATAGCATGCAGAAAAGCCCATCTTCTCTGCGATCATCTGGTCTGCCTTGCGGCATTTCTCATGGTCGCCCTCAAACAGCTCTAAAAAGCTTGCCTGAGTACCGGTAGTTCCCTTGGAACCAAGCAGCTTCATGCTAGAAAGCACATGATCCAGATCCTCAAGATCCAGACAGAGCTCGTTTAACCACAGGGTTGCACGTTTGCCGACTGTCGTCGGCTGAGCCGGCTGGAAATGAGTGAACGCCAGGGTCGGCTGGTTTTTGTATTTGTCAGCAAATTTTGCCAGCTCTGCCATCACGTTAATGAGTTTTTTGCGGACCAGTCTCAAGCCTTCGGTCATGATGATCAGATCGGTGTTATCACCAACATAGCAGGAGGTTGCTCCCAGATGGATGATGCCCTTTGCCTTCGGGCACTGCTGTCCATAGGCATATACGTGGGACATGACATCATGGCGCACCAGACGCTCGCGCTCCTTTGCTACTTCATAGTTGATGTCCTCCGCATGCTCCTTTAACTCGTCAATCTGCTCCTGGGTGATCGGCAGTCCAAGCTCTTTTTCGGTCTCTGCCAGTGCGATCCACAGTTTTCTCCAGGTTTTGAATTTCTTGTCCGGGGAGAAGATATACTGCATCTCCCTGCTTGCATAGCGCTCAGACAACGGACTTTGGTATCTGTCGTTCATAAGGACCCTCCAATTTCGTGATTAATGATTTATTTGGTATATTCGCCGCGGATGTCTTCCTGCGGCGGGTCTAACGGATAATCTCCGCTAAAACACGCGGTACAGATCGGAAGTCCCTCGGACAGCTCTGAAAGACGCTCCATCTTTAAATAAGATAAGGAATCTGCCCCGATGATCTGGCGGATTTCCTCTATGGTGCGTCCGCTGGCGATCAGCTGATCTTCCGATGGAATATCTGTTCCGAAATAACACGGATGCAGAAACGGCGGTGCGCTGACCTTCACATGAACCTCCTTTGCCCCGGCATCCCGCAGCATCTTCACAATGAGATGACTGGTGGTACCACGGACAATGGAGTCATCGATCATGATGACGCGTTTTCCTGCCACTGCTTCCTTTAACACATTCAGTTTAACTTTTACCGCAGACACACGGCTGCTCTGCTTCGGCTTGATGAAGGTACGCCCCACATAAGAGTTTTTCACAAATGCAGTTCCGTACGGAATGCCGGACTCCATAGAATAGCCCAGGGCTGCTGCATTGCCGGATTCCGGCACACCAACCACGATGTCGGCATCCACTGGGGAATCAATTGCCAGGCAACGGCCTGCATGAAGGCGGGAATGGTAAACACTCACACCGTCAAACACACTGTCCGGTCTTGCGAAATAAATATATTCGAACACACATCTGGCCTGCTTCTTTGCATCCGGCAGACACATACTCTTATCGGATCTGATGCCATCCTTTGTAATGGTAACGATCTCACCCGGCTCTACATCACGAACAAACTCCGCATCGATAGTAGCCAGAGCGCAGCTCTCGGATACCAGAATGTAGGCATTCTCTTTTTTACCGATACAGAGAGGCTTAAAGCCAAACGGATCTCTGGCACCGATTATTTTACGCGGGCTCATGATGACCAGGGAGTAAGCGCCCTTGATCTTTTTCATGGCATTGGCTACTGCTTCCTCAACGGAGGATGTGCGCACACGCTCACGCGCGATATGGTACGCGATCACTTCTGAGTCAATGGTAGTCTGGAAAATAGCGCCGTTGTATTCCAGCTCTCTTCTCAATTCCGGCGCATTGACCAGGTTTCCGTTGTGGGCCAGCGCCAGGGTACCTTTTACATAATTCAGTACCAGCGGCTGCGCGTTCTCACGGGTACTGCTTCCGGCAGTGGAGTAACGCACATGTCCCACACCAATGTTTCCGTGTAACCCCTCTAAGATGTCCGGTGTGAACACCTCATTACAAAGCCCCATCCCCTTATACGCATCTACCTTCCCCTTCGGTCCCTCTGTGTCACTGACCGCAATTCCGCAGCTTTCCTGCCCCCGGTGCTGCAATGCAAACAGTCCATAATAAATCTCGGATGCCACATCATTGCCGTCAAAATCGTACATTCCGAATACACCACACTCCTCGTGCAGCTCATCTGGATTCAGCAAGCGTTTTTCTTCCATCGGCTTTTGTATTCCTCTCTGTGCATTTATAAGTGTTATAAATAAAAGAAGTTAATTTCAGAAGAAATTATAATACATGGGCATTTGAATTGCAATACATTTTTTTATTCTGTATTTTGTGCACAGGCAACAGGCCTGATGCGGTCTCATGGCTTCTGTATTACATCCTTCCGGTGATAAAACTGAACCTCCAGGGCTTTCCAATCCATCCGGATACCATAAATATCCTGGTTTTTTGCAGCCTCATCCTTACCGGCAGCGCCGGATTCTCCGGTTTTCCCGGCATCGGCAACATCCTGTCTGTCCGCGACAGTCTTTGGGATCAGCTCCACCTCACAGAACTCTTCCCGGCGCATCAGGTTTAATTCCGGCCGATTCCTGTTCCAGAACATTCCTGCGCCAGTTAGAAGCTCCAAACAAAGCATTACTGCCAGACATGTCCGGAAACGCCGGATTTTCCGCACCCGCTGATACTTCCGCGCCAAACGACGAATGCATATTTTTCTCCAACGGCTGCACGCTCGATTCCATTTTCTGATCAAAATTCCTCCTATGAAAAAGCGAAGGACACCGCCTTACGCTTAGCCTAAGGCGGTGTCTTTCTGTTTGTTGCTCCACGGCATGCTTGCCTTTTTGCCGGCTGCTCAGCCGATCACATCCTGCATATCATACATTCCAGGCTCTTTTCCTGCCAGAAACAGCGCTGCCTGCAGTGCTCCTTTTCCGAAGATTGCCTTGGAGTAAGCGGTATGACTGAAGGTGATCACCTCATCGGTTCCTGCAAAGATCACATCGTGGTCACCCACAATGGTACCGCCGCGCACGGCAGAAATGCCGATTTCGTTCTCATCACGGCGTACACGCTCTGTGCTTCTGTCATATTTGTAATGATAGCGTTCATCCATAGCCTCGTTGATAGAATCAGCCAGGGCCAGTGCAGTGCCGCTCGGCGCATCCAGCTTCTTGTTGTGATGTTTCTCCACAATCTCGATGTCAAAGCCGGCATTTGCCAAAACCTTTGCAGCGTCCTGCACCAGCTTCATGAGGGTGTTGATACCCAGGGACATATTGGCAGAACGCAGAATTGCGGTCTTTTTACTGGTTTCCTTCACTTTCTCAATCTGCTCCGGAGAAAGTCCGGTGGTGCACAGTACTAACGGCATCTTATGTGCGCCGCAATAGTCTAACAGATGATCCACTGCCTTTGCGGATGCAAAATCTACGATCACATCTGCCTCTATATTGCATTCCTCTAAAGAGGCAAATACCGGATAGTCACTTAATACAACCGGATTTACATCAATTCCCGCTACAATCTCAATACCGTCCATCTCTTTGGCCAGGCCGGTGATGGTGCGTCCCATGGCGCCATTGCAGCCATGCATAATCATTTTAACCATTTGAATCATTCCTCCCGTGCAATTCTTATTCTTTACAGAATTCCATACTCCTGCATTGCTTTTTTCAGGCGTTCCTGATTCTGTGGCTCCATCTCAGTCAGCGGAAGTCTGAGCGGGCCTGCTTCCCTTCCCATCATGTTCAGCGCTGCTTTTACCGGAATCGGGTTAACCTCGCAGAACAGAGCATTGATTAACGGGATAGCGTCCAGCTGCATCTGACAGCTCTTCTGGATATCGCCCTTGAAGAAATTCTCACAGATCTCGTGAGTCTGTCTCGGTGCTACGTTGGACAGAACGGAAATAACGCCCTTTCCGCCCATAGCCAGCAGCGGAACGATCTGGTCATCGTTGCCGGAGTAGAGGTCTACGCAGCCGTTTGCCAGATGCATGATCTCAGCGATTGCGGAGAAGTTGCCGCTTGCCTCCTTTACACCGACAATGTTCGGAACCTCACGGCAGAGCTTTACGATGGTTTCCGGCTTCATGGTGAGACCGGTACGGGTCGGAACATGGTATAACAGACACGGAATACCTACCGACTCTGCGATAGCGGTATAATGTGCGATCAGGCCATTCTGGGTTGCCTTGTTGTAGTACGGAGTTACCAGCAGCAATCCGTCTGCTCCGACCTTTTCAGCCTCTTTTGAGAGATGGATGGCTTCTCTTGTGCAGTTAGAACCGGTACCTGCGATCACCGGGACACGCTTGTTTACTACCTTGCAGGTGAAACGGATGACATCCAGATGCTCCTCATGGCTCATGGTAGCAGACTCACCGGTAGTGCCGCATGCAATGATCGCGTCGGTACCGCCTGCGATCTGCTCCTCCAACAGTGTCTCAAGTTTCTCATAATTTACCTCTCCAGATTCTGTAAACGGGGTTACCAGTGCAACGCCTGCGCCCTCAAAAATAGCCATGATTTTTTCCTCCTTATGTGTTTGTAACGGCGTAAAAAAGGGACTGACAAATTTCGGTCAGCCCCTTAAAGTCGCTATGTGCTTTCTGCTTTAAGTAGCTCTCCATCCGGTCGGATGACAGTTACAGGATTGTTCACCCTGTACCCAGATAAACGACGTCCAGTCCGTCCTGTATCTTCGGCGCCCACCCTTTCAGGAATCTTCTTCTGCTTCTGGTGCATCAGATCCTTTACTCATGCTTCGCGCAACCTCTACTTGCCTGTTTATGTATAATACTAGCATCAACCTATTTAATTGTCAAGTTTACTGCGTCTTATTTGCAGCAATCCACTTTCTCAACTTTATCTGCAATTCGGCTGAGACCTTCCGGCAGTACCTTGCCGGTCACAATGACCTGAACCTGGTCACGGCAGCTTAAGATACCCGCCATCTCTTCTTCCGTCACAATATTCTGGTCCACCAGGCCAAGGGCCTCATCAAGCACCAGAAGATCGCATTCTTCTGTGGTCAGTACCTTCTTCGCATAGTTTAAACCATTGCGGATATTGATCTCTTCGTCTTTCTTTTCCGCGTCGCTCAGCTCCGCAAAATAACGGTCTGACTTTTCAAACCGGAATACTTTGAGTTCCGGCTCCATTCGCTTTAGCACTTCCAGATTTCCAGTTTTTTCACTGCCTTTCAAAAACTGGATCACGATCACGGTTTTCTGCTCTGTGAGCGCCTGAAGCGCCCTGCCAAGGGCCATCGCTGTCTTTCCTGAGCTGTCTTCGCCGCAGATGACCTCTAGTCTTCCTGTACTCATCGCTTTTGCACCTCTGTTTTTCTTAGCATTCAGGAACTTCCTGTTCACACAGACTGCTCCGTCAGAATCATTGATCTCTCTGATACAAGCGTCCTTATCCTACCACATTCCCACGCCGTTTGCAAGTAAATCCGTTACGCAGTTTCGTTTTCCGGTTCCCCCTCCTCCAGCTTGCTGATGGAAACTTCATAGGCCACACGCTTCTCACACTCTGTCTCACTGAGCTTTTTTGTGTATTCCCGGCTCTGGACACGGCCCCAGACCCTCACCCGGGTTCCAACCTCAAAGCCGGATGCAAACCGGGCATTTCTGCCCCAGGCAATACACGGAATATAATCAGATTTGCCGTAAGGACGGTTTACAGCCAGCAAAAGATCCGCGATTTCACGGCCAAGCGGCGTTTTCCGGTACACCGGCGCTTTACAGATATAACCATCCAGAAAGATCTGATTTGTCTTAGTGTAATCCGTAAACTTCTCCATGAAATGAATCTCGCGGACAAACACAGACAGCACCAGACGGTTTTTGATGCCCTCATGGCGGTTATAGGAACGGAACTGGCCAATGGCCTCCACCGTGCAGCCAATGTAATCTTCCTTTACATCTAAAAGCCGCTCGGAAATCATCAGCGGAATGATGTCAGCCTGCTCACTCAGACGGTTCACCGCCACATTCACCAGATAAAAGCCTTCTCCGAACACTTCATGACTGAAGGTAAATCCGGAAATGATTTCCCCGATCACACTGACTTTATTGTTTTCAATCACTTTTTCTGACATAGTATTTTCTCTCCTCTTCCCATTTCATTTAGCTTTCAGCTATTATCATATTTATGGGAAAATGAGAAAATTTATTCAGGGATTCGCTCGACAAATGGCGGCAAAACGTGCACAGCAAAAATGCCGCACAGCCGACTTCTCTGAAAAGAGAAGAGGCTGTGCGGCGAAAAAACAGCTTAACCGGAAACATTCGTATCAGATTTTAGGAAATCCGGCAGTATTTATTTTTTGAAGGATGCTCTCTTACGCATAGTCGGGTCCAGGATCTTCTTGCGGATACGCAGGTTCTCCGGAGTTACCTCAAGCAGCTCATCGGTATCGATGAACTCCAGGCACTGCTCCAGGCTCATGATCTTCTTCGGAACCAGCTTTAATGCCTCATCGGCACTGGAGGAACGGGTGTTGGTCAGCTTCTTGGTCTTGCAGACATTGACCTCGATATCCTCAGTCTTCGGGTTCTGGCCAATGACCATACCGGAGTAAACCTTCTCGCCCGGTCCTACAAAGAGGATGCCGCGCTCCTGTGCGTTGAACAGACCATAGGTGATGGTCTCACCGCTCTCGTAAGCGATCAGGGAACCAGTCTTGCGGTAGCTTAAGTCTCCCTTGTACGGACCGTAGCCATCGAAAATGGTATTGATGATACCATTACCCTTGGTATCGGTCATGAACTCACCGCGGTAGCCGATCAGACCTCTGGACGGGATGGAGAACTCCAGACGGGTATAACCGCCGTTTGCCGGGCTCATGCCCTGCAGCTCACCCTTTCTGGCGGTCAGTTTCTGGATAACTGCACCGGTAAACTCCTCCGGAACGTCCACGTAAGCCAGCTCCATCGGCTCTAACTTCTGATTGCGCTCGTTGTATTTGTAAAGAACCTCAGCCTTGCTGACTGCAAACTCAAAGCCCTCACGGCGCATGTTCTCAATGAGGACAGACAGATGCAGCTCACCACGGCCGGAAACCTTGAAGCAGTCCGGAGACTCGGTTTCCTCTACCCGCAGGCTGACATCGGTGTTCAGCTCGCGGAACAGACGCTCTCTGATGTGACGTGAGGTAACGAACTTACCTTCCTGTCCTGCTAACGGGCTGTCATTGACCATGAAGTTCATGGAGATAGTCGGCTCGGAAATCTTCTGGAACGGAATGGATTCCGGGTTTTCCGGGGAACAGATGGTATCACCGATATGCAGATCTGCAATGCCGGATACCGCAACGATATCACCGATGGTTGCTTCCTGGACCTCAACACGTTTTAAGCCGTCAAACTGGTACAGCTTACCGATCTTGACTCTGCGCATCTTATCCGGATCATGATGGTTTACAATGACGCAGTCCTGGTTTATCTTGAGACTGCCGTTGTCAATCTTGCCGACACCGATACGGCCAACAAACTCATTGTAATCGATGGTACTGATGAGCATCTGGGTCTCTGCATCCGGGTCTCCTTCCGGAGCCGGGATATAATTTACGATGGTCTCAAACAGCGGGCTCATATCAACTTCCGGATCATCCAGCTCTTTCTTTGCGAAGCCGGAGCGGGCAGATGCAAATACAAACGGGCAGTCTAACTGCTCATCAGAAGCGTCCAGATCCATGAACAGCTCTAAGACTTCGTCGATCACCTCAGTCGGTCTTGCCTCCGGACGGTCGATCTTGTTGATGCAGACGATAACGGACAGATCCAGTTCCAGAGCCTTCTGGAGAACGAATTTTGTCTGCGGCATCGGACCCTCGTAAGCGTCTACGACCAGGATAACGCCGTTTACCATCTTCAGAACTCGCTCAACCTCGCCACCAAAATCTGCATGTCCTGGGGTGTCGATGATATTGATCTTCTTATCTTTATAAAAAACAGCGGTATTCTTGGAAAGGATGGTGATTCCGCGCTCACGCTCGATATCATTGGAGTCCATGACACGCTCTTCCACTTCCTGATTCGCACGGAATACACCGCTCTGCTTTAACAGCTCATCCACCAGGGTCGTTTTACCGTGGTCAACGTGGGCAATGATCGCGATGTTACGGATGTCTTCTCTCTTCATTTTCATAATCGTAATCTTCCTCTTTCTTTTGGCGCAAATGTGCAGTGCACATTTGCATCAGCTTTACAAAAAAACTAAGGACTTGTTGCCAGGTCCTTAGTTCACGTCACTTATCACAATTTATAAATATAGCATTCTGTTCAACGGATTGCAAGCGTTTTTTCCGTATTGCATTGCATTTTTCTGTTTAAAATTTAAAACAGCACCAACTCGCCATCCGCAAAGCCATAATAGCACTCTTTTTCCCGTGTCATAACTGCTTTTCCGCCAGTCTTTTCGGTAATCTGGGCCACCAGGGAGCCCTCTTTTTCCAGCGGCACCATGCAGACCACATCCACCGCATCGGTATACTGGGTTTCCAGGACCGGGATCTCCATCTGGGCGGTGATGTACTGGATCTTGCCGATACCGTTGTAATCCGTATGGATCTTCAGCTCTGCACCCGGACATTTCTCCACAATGACGCTGTTTTTCAGCGCCTCCTGCACTGCGCCGGAATAGGCGCGGACCAGGCCTCCGGTGCCAAGAAGAGTTCCGCCAAAGTAACGTGTCACCACGACGCAGATATTCTTCACTTCCGCGCCAAGAAGCACATCCAGCATTGGACGGCCTGCAGTCTGTGCCGGTTCTCCGTCATCACTGCAGCGCTGCACCTGTCCCCGCTCGCCGATCACATAAGCAGAACAGTTATGTCTGGCATCCCAGTATTTCTTTTTCATTTCATCAATAAAGGCAACTGCCTCTTCCTCGCTCTCCACCGGTCTTGTGGTGGCAATGAAACGGGACTTTTTCTCGGTCAGTTCGCCCTCTCCGCCATCAAAAAGGATTTTATATCGTTCCATCATGGGTATACTTCCTATATAACACAAGTTGACTTATTCGTTGGTTTCGTTCTTTATCTTACCAATAAAAAACGGTTCTGGCAAGAAATATTACGGTTCATGTATTTCTCGGACCTGGGTGCATCGAATGCCGCAAACAGCGCTATGGTTGCATTGTAAGGGGCATTTTGATATAATGTAACGAGTACCAGAAAGCCGGAAACGTGCCTGCACGGTTACAGCAAACGGCAAAACAAGCAAGTGACTCAAATCACGTAAATTGGATTTTTATACGAAGAATTCCCACAACAAAGGAGGATTCCCATATGAATTATGGAAAAGATGCGACAGAAAAGCGTCTGCAGGCCGCAAACTCCCGAAGCGACAAATACCGCTCCCGGATTTTTCTTACCTTTATAAAGACCTGCTGCGTGCTCTGTCTGTTCTGCGTTCTGGTCATATCCAGCATCGGCATCGGTATTGTCATGGGTATCATCGACAATGCCCCGGAGCTCAATGTGGACAGCATCGTCCCCATCGGCTATGCCACAACGGTATATGACAGCACAGGCAACTTAACCGACACCCTGGTAACAGCAGGCTCAAACCGGGAAGAAGCAACCTTCGACGAGCTTCCCAGGGACCTGATCAACGCATTCGTTGCCATAGAGGACTCCCGCTTCTGGACCCACAACGGCATCGATCTACGCTCTATTTCCCGTGCAGCAGTCGGCGTACTGACCGGTGAAAACCGCGGAGGCGGAAGCACCATCACCCAGCAGCTCATCAAGAACAACATGTTCAACGGCGGAATGGAGACAAGCTTCGGAGCCAAATTAGAGAGAAAGCTGCAGGAGCAGTACCTTGCCCTGCAGCTCACCAAATCCATGGACCGCAAGCTGATCTTAACCAACTACTTAAACACCATCAACTTAGGCAATAACGCCCTGGGTGTCAAAGTCGCAGCCCGCCGCTACTTTAATAAGGATGTTTCTGACCTGACGCTCTCTGAGTGTGCAGTCATTGCAGGCATCACCCAGAACCCATCCCGTTTAAACCCGATCAGCGGTCAGGAAGCCAACGCGGAAAAGCGCAAGGTCATCCTGCAGTACATGTTTGAACAGGGCTATATCAGCAAAGATCAACAGGAAGAGGCATTGGCAGATGACGTCTATGACCGTATCCAGATGGTGGATAATGTCTCCAAAGAGAACTCTACTCCGTACAGCTACTTCACCGATGAGCTGACCCAGCAGGTAAAAGATACACTGATGGAAAAGCTTGGCTACACGGAAACCCAGGCTCATAACCTGCTCTACAGCGGAGGGCTTCAGATTTACACCACCCAGGATCCGGCTCTTCAGGCCATTGTAGATGAAGAGGTCAATGATCCTTCCAACTATTCCGCTGCCCGCTACAGCCTGGAATACCGTCTTTCCGTGACTCACGCAGACGGCACTACCGAGCATTTCTCTGAAAAGAACTTAAAATCCTGGCACGCCTCCACTCTGAACGCAGGCTGGGAGGGTCTTTACAACAGTGAAGCGGAGGCAGATACAGACATTGAGGCCTATAAGGCAGCCATTCTGCAGCAAGGCGACACCATCATCGGCGAACGCTCCAGCAAGGTGCTGCAGCCACAGGTATCTTTCGTCATCATGGACCAGAAGACCGGACAGGTCAAGGCCATAAGCGGCGGCCGTGGCACCAAGACAGCAAGTCTGACCTTAAACCGTGCGACCGATACCACCAGACAGCCTGGTTCCACCTTCAAGGTCATCACGGCATTTGCCCCGGCGCTCGATACCTGCGGTGCCACCCTGGGGAGCGTCTACTATGACGCGCCGTTCACCATCGGGAGAAAAACGTTTAAAAACTGGTACAAGCAGGGTTATCTCGGCTACTCCAGTATCCGCGATGGTATTATCTACTCCATGAACATCGTTGCAGTTCGCACCATGATGGAAACCGTAAGCCCTCAGCTGGGTGTGGAATACGCCAAAAACTTCGGCATCACCACCCTGACCGATACCGACATGAACGCGGCTACCGCGCTGGGCGGCATCACAAAAGGTGTGACCAACCTGGAGCTGACCGCGGCCTTCGCTTCCATTGCCAACGGCGGCCTTTACACCAAACCGGTATTCTTTACCAAAATCCTCGACCACGATGGAAAGCTGCTTATTGACAATGAGCCGGAAACCCACCGGGTTCTGAAGGATTCCACCGCATTCCTTCTGACCGATGCCATGGAAGATTCCATGCAGGCCAACCGTATTTTTGCAAGCTCCGGTATCAGTGTCAGCTCTACCAGCACCCGTGCAGCACTTCCAAATATGTCTGCAGCCGGCAAGAGCGGTACCACCAGCAACAATAACGATATCTGGTTTATCGGCTATACCCCTTATTACACCGCCGGCGTATGGGGCGGCTGCGATGAAAACCAGAAGCTCAGCGGCCAGAACGGCGGCACATCCTTCCACAAGGATATCTGGCGCAAGATCATGACCCGCGTTCACGAGGGCTTAAGTGATCCCGGCTTCACCGTTCCGGACAGCGTGGAGACCGCAGAGATCTGCCGCAAATCCGGTAAGCTTGCCATTCCGGGTGTCTGCTCCCACGATCCGCGCGGAAATGCGGTCTATACGGAATATTTCGCGAAAGGAACCGTCCCGACAGAAATGTGCAACACCCATGTGCTCACTACCGTATGCAGCGTCACCGGACTTCTTCCTGGTACTAACTGTCCGAAGACCTCCAGGGTACGCATTGCCCTACCTGCCGGAGAGGAAGGCGAGACTGATGATTCCAAATACGCAATGCCAACCGGTCACTGCCCCGGACACACCAGTGTGACCATTGATCCGTCTTACCTGGGGCCGGATGAAGATGATTCTGACAGTTCCAGCGGACCAGGCGTAGTTCCCGGTCTTGGACCGGGAGGCGCCAGCACCAGGCCATCTTCAGCTGTATCCAATGGGCCCGGACGGGATTAACTTAATCTGAAAAAATATTTGTCAGGAGGTATTCACATGCAAAAAAAATTTGAATCCGGCACCTTTCTCCCGGATAGTCTCATCTCCTGCCGCACCCTTTACAAGGCAAACGGCTTCTCCAACGATGACATGTCCCGTCCCATCATCGGTGTCTGCAATTCCTTCACGGACATTGTTCCCGGACACCGCCATTTGAAGGAACTGGCCGAACAGGTGAAATACGGTGTTTACCGCGCAGGCGGCACGCCGGTAGAGTTCGGCTGTATTGCCGTGTGCGACGGTGTCTGCACCACCCACAGCGGTGCCCGCTACTCTCTGCCATCCCGCGAGCTTGTGGCAGACAGCATTGAGACCATGGCACGGGCACACCGGCTGGACGGCCTCGTGCTCATCGGTTCCTGCGACAAAACCGTTCCTGGCATGCTGATGGCAGCTGCAAGGCTGGATATTCCTTGTATCTTCCTGGCCGGCGGCTGTATGCTGGGCGGTCAGGCCTTCGGCGGCAAGCGCAAATCGGACTCCACCTCCATCGAGGAGGCCTACGGTATGTATCAGGTTGGCAAGATTGACCACGATGTTCTGGAGGATATCACCGAGCTCTGCTGCCCGACCGTTGGCTCCTGCCAGCATATGGCAACCGCCAACTCCATGTGCTGCATGGCAGAGGCTCTTGGCCTAAGCCTGCCTGGCTCCGCTGCTATCCCGGCCGTTTACAATGACCGGATCCGTGCAGCACTTCTCTCCGGCGAGACGGCAGTCCACATGGTATTGAACGGCATCACCTCCCGGGATATCCTGACTCCGGAGGCCATTCGCAATGCCATCATGGTCCTTATGGCAACTGGAGGTTCCACCAACTGTGTTATCCACACCCTCGCCATTGCCCATGAGATTGGACTGGATTCCAAGACTGTCATGGGATGGTTTGAGGAATACGGAAACAATATCCCACTCATCTGCCGCATCAATCCGGCTTCCAAGGAATTCGACGCCGAGGATTTCTATAAAGCAGGCGGCATCCCGGAGGTTCAGCGTCAGATGAAGCCGCTTCTGTATAATGACTGCATGACCGTGACCGGCAAGACCATCGGTGAAAACGCTGTAGCCTGCCGCAGTCTCTACCCGAAGAATCCGGAGGTCATCACCTCCCTGGAGAAGCCATTCTCCACCCTGGCAGGACTTGCCATCATGCACGGCAACCTGGCTCCGGACACCGCTGTGGCAAAACCTGCTGCTGTTGCGGAGGAAGTGCGCCATTTCATCGGAAAAGCCATCTGCTTCGACAGCGAGGACGCCGTCAGCGATGCCATTGCCAAACAGCTCATCAAGCCAGGCCATGTAGTGGTAGTCCGCTATGAGGGCCCAAAAGGCGCTCCGGGCATGCCGGAAATGTTCAAGCCGATGAAGCTACTCTACGGCCAGGGTTTAAACAAGTGCACCGCCCTCATCACCGATGGCCGCTTCTCCGGTACCAATAACGGCTGCTTCGTGGGCCACATTTCCCCGGAAGCCGCAGCCGGCGGTCCCATTGCCCTTATTGAGGATGGCGATGAAATTGAGATCGACATCCCGAACAAAAAATTGGAGCTTCATGTATCCGATGAAGAACTTGCCCGCAGAAAAGCTGCTTTCCGCTATGAGCCAAAGCAGGTGGACGGATATCTGAAGCGGTATGCGCTGCACGCAAGAAGCGCAGATCAGGGCGGTGTGATTGTGGACTGATTTTCTGTATTATATAAAAGAGGCTGTCGCAAAATTTTGCGACAGCCTCTTTTTATTCCTTCATCTTCGGCTGAAACACCAGCGCCCCCAGATACCCGAACACCAGCGCCGCAGCGATCCCTGCAGAGGCGGCTGTCAGGCCACCTTTGAAGATCCCAACGAGGCCTTCCTCTCCCACGGCTTTTGCTACTCCTTTCCACAGAGTATTGCCAAAGCCGAGGAGCGGCACCCCGGCTCCGGCTCCGGCCCATTTCAGAAAAGGTTCATAAAGCCCAAGCCAGCCTAAGATATTGCCGGTCACAACCAGTGTTACCATGACCCGGCCCGGCATCATTTTTGTGCGGTCCAATAGAACCTGTACCAGGGCACAGATGATGCCGCCCACAAGAAATGCCCGGACCAGTTCCATAATTATTTCATTCATACTACTATCCATTTCTTTCACACCTCCATCCGTTCCAGTATCACCGCATGGGCGATTCCCGGGATGCTCTGACCTTCGTTGTAGCTGACAGTAGACAGTAGTGCGCCGGTGGGCACAAACAGCACCCGGCTCCACTCACCACGCATCAGCTTCGGCAAAATACGGGCACACAGCGTTACTGCAGAGCAGCCGCATCCGCTTCCTCCGGAGTGGACATCCTGCTCACCGCGGTCGTAAATTTCCAGTCCACAGTCCATGTGCTTTCCGGTAATGTCATACCCGCTGCTTTTCATAAAATCCAAAAGGGCTTTCTGTCCCACTGCACCCAGATCTCCGGTGATGATGCGGTCATAGTAAGAGGCATCCACGCCAAAGTCCTCAAAATTCTGCCGTATGGTGTTCCAGGCCGCCGGGGCCATGGCGGCGCCCATATTCATGGAATCTTTGGTTCCCATATCCACCAGCTTTCCGGTGGTGATACCGGTGACAGCCACTTCTCGTTTCATTTCACTTCCACGCTCCAGCACCACCGCCCCGCACCCGGTCACGGTCCAGGTGGCGCTCTGTGCCCTCTGGTTCCCGTATCCAAGCGGAAAACGGAACTGCTTCTCTGCCGTTGCGTAATGGCTGGAAGCCAGAGTCAGCACCCGGTCCGCATATCCGGCATTTACGCACATGGCCCCCAGGCCCAGCGCCTCTCCCATGGTAGAGCAGGCTCCGTAAAGGCCGAACAGCGGAATTTCCAGATCTACCGTACCGAAGGAAGTGGCAATCAGCTGTCCCAGAAGATCCCCTGCAAAGAGGTAACGCACCTCCCTCCGGTGGATATTCCCCTTCTCCAGAGCCAGATCTGCCGCCTGCTTCTGCATGGCACTCTCTGCCTGTTCCCAGTTTTCCATTCCAAACGTCTCATCCTGCTCTTTTACATCAATTTCATCTGCCAGCGGTCCCTGGCCTTCCTTCTTTCCCGCGACCGAAGCCCAGGATGCCACAAATGCGGGATGTTCAAACCGCAGACTTGCTTTTCCCACCTGCATAAAAAAACTCCTTTCCTGCGCATTCCTTCTGAACTTAGTATGCGCAAAAAAGGAGTTTTTATTTTTATGGATTTATGCGGTCAGCATTTCTTTTTCTTTCTTCGCTGCCTGATACCCCAGTACGCATACAGCGCCAACCAGAACCAGTCCGATGAGGTCCGTCAGGCTGCCCGGTACTAAAAGGGTCAGTCCGCCAACAATGCAGAGAATCCTCTCCCACCATTTCATATCACGGAATACGAAGCCACTTAAGCCCGCTGCCACGCCAAAGATACCGATGATGCTGGTGATGGTAATCATAACAACCTCCGGGATGGTGGTGTTGATGAACAGCATAGCCGGGTTCATGGCAATGATATACGGTACAATAAAGGCGGCGATGGCAAGGCGGCTTGCGTTGAATGCGGTCTTCATCGGTCCGGCCTTTGCGATGGCGGCGCCTGCGTAGGCGGCCAGTGCTACCGGCGGGGTGATATCTGCCACGATACCGAAGTAGAATACGAAGAAGTGTGCTGCCAGCATCTCAACGCCGATTTCCGGGCTCATAAGGATCGGAGCACAGGTTGCTGCCATGATGCAGTAGGTTGCGGTGGTCGGAACACCCATGCCAAGCACGATGCAGCAGACCATGGTAAGCAGTAACGCGATAATCATGACACCACCTGACGCAGATACGATAGCGCGCAGGAGCTTGGATGCAAGGCCGGTAGAGGTAATGCAGCCTGCCACGATACCGGCCATGGTACATGCGGATGCTACGGTAATGGTTCCCTTACCGCCTGCTTCCAGGGCGTCAATGATCTTACCCGGAGTGATGCGGTTATCGGCGTTGAACAGACCAACCACGATGGTAACCAGGATTGCGATGGCTGCGGAGCTCTGCATGGTACGGGTACCGTTGGATACCAGGACCACCAGGACTACCAGCGGGGCCAGCAGATAAAGCTTCTTTACTAAATAGCTGAATTTCGGAAGGCTGTCTTTATCAAGACCCTGTAAGCCCAGCTTCTTTGCCTCCAGATGTACGGCAATGTAAATGCCTGCGAAGTACAGAATAGCCGGCAGGATGGCCAGCACTGCGATACGGGAGTAGGGAACGCCGGTATACTCTGCCATCAGGAATGCTGCTGCGCCCATGATCGGCGGCATGATCTGTCCGCCGGTGGAGGCTGCTGCCTCAACAGCGCCTGCAAACTCCGGTTTATAACCGGTCCGGATCATCATCGGGATGGTCACGGAGCCGGTGGTCACGGTGTTTCCTACAGAAGAACCGGAAACCATACCGCACAGCGCAGAGGAGATGACCGCTACCTTAGCCGGACCGCCGCAGGAAGAACCTGCCACACAGTTTGCCAGATCAATGAAGAACGCCGAGATACTGGTTCTCTCCAGGAACGCGCCGAAAATGATGAATACCACAATGTACTTCTGACACACGTTGATCGGGGTGTTCATCACACCGTTGGTGGTGTAGAACAGATCATAAACGACCTTGCCAAAACGGACATTTGCAAAGGTGTAAATGAGCAGCGCGCCTACCACAAAAAGGATCGGAAGACCGACACAGCGATGGCAAAGCTCCACCAAAACCAGAATAGCCACAATTGCCAGCGCAAGCATAAACGGGTCTTTGGAAATGACGCTGTAGCTGGTCAGCAGAATCTTCTGGGCATTGGCTGCAAAGTACAGGAACGGGCCTGCGCCTGCCACCATCAGCGCCACATCATACCACGGAATGTGGTTCACACGGACATGGCCTTTTTTGATCGGATAGTTTAAAAAACCGATGACGATGATCATGGCCAGGAATAAGCTTAAGCGCACCTCCGGGAGGCTCTTGTCTACCAGGGTCAGGTAGATGCAGAACAGAGAGAATGCTGCCATCAGGAAACGGATCACGTTCTTCGGCTTTCCCTCCCATACACGGACATTGGATTCCCTGTCATATTTTTTCATCACCGCATCGACATCTTCTGCGGTTCCGGTTAAGCCGTCGCCTGCCGGTGCCGTGTTCACTGCGGCTTCTGTTTTGTGTTTGTTCAGAAAGCTCATAAATCAAATCCCCTTCCTATTCCATTTCAGGCGTACCTTTCCAGAAACACCCTGTTCGCTGTTCTGCTGCATGCTATTCACAGCTTCCCGCCGCACCTTCGTCCTTATTTGGTCGGTACGGTCAGACCTTTTTCAGCAAAATATTTCGCTGCGCCTGCATGGTACGGAACTGCGGTTACGGAAGCTGCAAAGTCAAGATCCAGCTCATTTTTCTTGTCATGTCCCAGGGTATCGATGCTGTCATAGATGCCTGCAACCACATTATAAACATCATTTTCATCTACATCATCCTGCGCGATGATAACTGCACCGACTGCAACGGTCGTAGCGTCTTTGTCAAGTCCGTATGCATCCTTTGAGATGACATTCTTTGTGTAATAGGGAGAGGTTTCCTGGAGCTTTGCAATGTGCTCATCATCCAGTTCTACCAGATATACGTCTCTGGTTGCTGCCAGGGAGGTCACCGCAGTAGTCGGTGCGCCTGCCACAATGAAGGCTGCGTCAATCTTTCCGTCCTGCATTGCCTCTACGCTGTCACCGAAGGACTGGTAGGTAGGTTTGATATCGTCAATGGTTAAATCGTATGCGCCCAGGCAATCCAGAGCGTTGAAGTAAACACCGGAACCGGAATCGCCAACGGATACGGTCTTGCCCTTTAAGTCAGCCACGGTCTTGATGTCCGGATCCAGGGTTACGATCTGTACCTGCTCCATGTAGAGCGCTGCCACAGTGGAAAAACCGTCGATCTTGGCGCCCTCGAAAAGGTTTGTGCCGTTATACGCGTATGCCATAACATCGGACTGTACAAAACCGAGCTGCGCATCGCCGGCATCCATTGCCTCAATGTTTCCTTTAGAGCCCTTTCCCACGATGGCAGTCACGGTTGTGTCAGTCAAGTCGCTGATCTGACCGGCAATGACACTTCCGAAGCCGTAGTAAGTACCCTGGTCGCCTCCGGTGGTGAAAATGAGTTCCTTGCCGCTGCCTGCCAGACCGATCTTGTCTGCCGGTGCTGCTTTGGTGTCTGCGCTGCCGGCCGCAGTGGTATCTGCAGTCTTGGTGTCAGCCGCAGCAGTGGATGCTGCGCCGGAACCGCCGCAGGCTGTGAGGGATACTGCTGCCATCATAGATGCCATAACCAGTGCCATATTCTTTTTCATAATCATGTCCTCCTCAGGTTCTCTGAAAAATACGGATACGCTTTCTTTTATTTCGTAACACTGTATTTTCTTAACTTGAGGCCCATTATAGCACAGGTTTTTCCGGATATCAAGTAAATAGTTGTATATGTCACAGTTTTTAGATTGTGGTTGTTGGTATAAACCTGCCAAACAAACTGATGTGTTAAAGACGGATCGCGGCCTGATATGCCTCAGAAGTTGCCTCAAGAGCACGTCTTGCCTGAGATGCGTCTCCGATCACATATACTTCTTTTCCAAGCTTTTCGATCTGACCGGCAAACGGATTGAAGCTTCGATATCCCATGGCCAGCACAACGCTGTCATAGCCGCGTGCTTCCTGTCTGGTACCGTCTGCACTTTCATATTCCACGCCATCCTTATAAAAACGGCACACCTTCGCTCCCGTGATCTGGCCGATCCGGTATTGTTCAAAATCCTTCATCAAATAGATTTTATGCTCCCTGATCACATCTGCTCCGATTTCCCCACGCAGCTCGATCACATCGACCTCATGCTCCTGCTCTCCGAGGAGTGCCGCGATCTCACAGCCAACCATTCCTCCGCCGACAACAAGGACCTTTTTCCCCGGTGCGCACGTTCCATCCAGCACAGCGGAACCCGAGAGGATTTCCGGCTGGTCAATTCCTTCAATTGGCAGAACCAGTGGCTTTGCGCCGGTAGCAACGATCACGGCATCCGGATTTTCTTTGCGGATCAGCTCCAGGGTAACCTCCTGACCCAAAACGATCCTGACACCATCCTTTTCACAGCGGTGAATGTATGCGCGTACCATATTGGTAATATCTCCTTTTCCAGGCGGAAAGGCAGCCAGGCGCATGTTTCCTCCGAGCACATGCCCGGCTTCATAAAGTGTAACGCTGTGACCGCGTTCTGCTGCCACAAAAGCAGCACACAGACCGCCGACACCGCCGCCGATCACCATCACCTTCTTTGATGTTTCCGCCATTTTCCACTGCTCACTCTCATGGCCGAGGAACGGGTTTGTCAGACAGCACAGCGGTTTTCCCTGATACATGCTTGGAACACAGCCCTGAAGACACGCAATGCATGGGATCATATCCTCCAGCCGTCCTTCCAGAGCTTTTTTCGGCATCTCCGGATCTGCCAGGCTCTGACGTCCAAAGGCAACCAGATCAGTCCGGCCTTCCCGCACCAGAAGTTCAGCGTACTGCGGTTCCGTAAAACGGCCTACCGTGATGACCGGAATCGTCACAGCCCGCTTGATCTCTGTGACAAGGTCCGCAGAAAAACCTCCATGAACCGCAGTCGGTGCCCACATATATTCATCACGGATATGTACTGACCGGGATACATGAAGCGCATCAACGCCGTAATCCTCCAGGCAGGCTGCGATCGCGGCACTGTCATGTACGTCATTTCCGCCTAAAATCTCGTCAGAGCTGTTGATACGGGCCAGGACCGCAATCCTGTCTCCGACCCGTTCCCGGATCTTTTCGATGATCAGCCGCGGAAAACGCATCCTGTTCTCAAAGCATCCTCCAAACTCATCTACCCGCTTGTTTGTCCGCGGAGAGAGAAATGAATTCACCAGATATCCATGTGCCATGTGAACTTCCACGGCATCCGCGCCGGCCTTCCAGGCACGCTCCGCAGCATCTGCATAGCCATCGACCAGGTGATAGATTTCCTCTGTTGTCAGTGTCTGCGGGATATCTCTTCCACACTGTGTGCAGATGGATGATGCCGCCTTGATCGGCGCCCCTGCATTCTTCGCATTTCCCTCCGGCCCTGCATTCTGAAGCTGAATGGAAACCTTCGCCCCTTCCCTGTGGCAGGCCTCGATCACCTTTTGAAAGCTTTCGATCATGCTGTCATCGTAGAGACATGGCTTTCTCAGTCCGCCCTTCGCATCCGGATGGACAACGGTTGCCTCTATCGTGATCAGGCCAAAGCCTCCTTTTGCGCGTTCTGCATAATAGGCTGCAGACTGTTCACTCATCGTGCCGTCGGTATTTGCAAAGTTGTTGCCCATCGGCGGCACCACAAATCTGTTTTTCACTGTCATATTGCCAATTTCTATCGGCTGAAACATTGCTTTAAATTTCATTGTAGCTCCATTCTGTATCTTATTTTATTTGCAGTCTTATTTTTCTCCGTTCAAAAGCTCTGGCCATGCTTCTTTAAGAACCTTTACGGTATTCTCGTATGTATAGGCGGCAGCCTTCTCCACCCCCTTCGCCAGAATGGCATCGGAGATCACCTCGACGCCGACCGCGAGCGGAGATACTCCGGCTTCGCGGACCATGCGGACAAAGCCTGCAGTATCCTTAGCTCCCGTGCCGGGCGCAAGCCGGTCATGCATGGATTCATCTCTTAAAACAGGAGCTGCATAAGGTCTTTCATAGGCATCATTGATCTGAATGCTTACCACCTTTTTGGCAATTTCTTTTGTCAGGATGTCATAGGGCTGATCGGCTCTTACCCAGTGCCAGCTGTCCAGAATGATCATCGCATTTTCGCAGCCGGAGGCCATCACCACCTGATACGCCTTTTTCAGATCCGGGATTCCGCTGTACGGCATCGGCTCTACTCCGATCATATATTCCCCGGCTCTCTGACAAAGCTCTTTTAACTTCTGAGCTGTCTGCTCCACCGGATAGTTTTCCATCAGACCACAGTTGATATGGCGGACACCAAACAGCTGGCACATATGAAAGCAGATCTGCTCTTTGTATTTCTGTTCGTAAGAGCGATGCTCCTCTGCCCACTGTACGATATACTCCACTTCCGTGACCTTCATATCGTATTTTTCCAGTATCGCGAGAATGTCACGGTCCTTCAGACCCTCATTTAAGGCATCCGCATAGGTCTCTGCCCGCAGGCCGATTCCTTCGTAGCCTGCTTTTTTTGCTGCCTGTACCCGCTCTTCAAAGCTGCACTGATCGCCCAGAGTCCAGGAACTGATTGTAATTGGATGCAAGTTTGACATGATATTTCCTCCTGATCTTTCAGATTGTATCTGATATTTTTCTATCAATTTCTTATTCTATTATACGTAATGCTGTTTTCAAAAACCAATGTATCTTTTTTGCCGCATTCATAGAAAGAATCTATCAATTATGCTATACTGGCTGCAGGAAGGAGTCGTTTTTTATGAATCTGTATCAGCTTCGTTACTTTGTCACCCTTGCAAAATTTCAGCATTACATGAAAGCCTCCGAGCAGCTGTGCATCACACAGCCAAGCCTGAGTCATGCCATCTCAGCGCTGGAAAAAGAGCTTGGAGTTAAGCTGTTTGAAAAAGACGGAAGAAATGTCATTCTCACAAAATGCGGAAAAAACTTTTTAAAAGACGCAGAGCATACCCTCCAGCTGCTCGACAGCAGTGTCGAGCGCCTGAAGTCATCCGCTCAGGGGAACGGGCGGCTTGATATCGGTCTGCTTCCCACTCTCGGAACTGATTTTGTTCCCCGCCTGACCCGCGGATTTCTGACAACCTGTCCGGATAAAACCATCGACTTTCATTTTTACAACGGCCTGACCGCAGATTTTCTGGAGGATTTAAAAAATCAGAAATACGATTTCACCTTTTGCTCCAGAATGGACCAGGAACCCCTTATCGACTTTATCCCTGTTGCCAGACAGGAGCTCGTGGTCATCGTTCCTCCGGATCATCCGCTTTCTGACCGGACAGAAATCCGGCTTTGTGAGACTCTGGATTATCCGCAGATCCTGTTTTCCAGGCGAAGCGGCCTGCGCCCCATGATCGATAAGCTGTTTCTTGCCTGCGGCAAACAGCCGGACTGCATCTTTGAGATTGATGAAGACCAGACCATTGCCGGCTTTGTGGCCAACGGATTCGGCATTGCAGTTGTTCCGAATATGCCAATCCTTGCCAGCATGCATCTGAAGGTCATCCACATTACAGAAGCAAACTGGGAACGCCGTTTCTATATAGCGTATCTGAAAAACCGCTACCGTACACCGCTTGCGGAGCAGTTTCTGAGCTATGTGAAAAGCCATGCTCTGATCTGAAAAAGGCGTGTAAAAAATGATTTCTCATTTTTTACACGCCCTTCTTTTTTTCTCTATAAGCTTGTATGGATCAGATTCAGGATCTCACTCAGATCCAATGCATTCATCTGCCCCGGTGCTGACGCTTTTCCCACTGCCCCGAAGGTCAGTGCCGAACCAAAGCACTCTCCGCAAAGACGGCTGATCAGCCCGGTTGCCGACATGGACATGGTAATGATCGGACGGTCTGCGTACTCTGATACCATCTCCTCGGTAGCTGAAAGCAGGGTCAGAACATCTTTTCTGCTCTGCGGCATCACCGCGATCTTTGGAATATCTGCGCCCAGCTCCTGCATTTTTCTCAGACGTCTTACGATCTCGTCCTTTTCCGGTGTTTTTTCAAAATCATGGTTGGAAGCTACCACCACAACGCCGCTCTCATGTGCTGACTCAACGATATCCCTTACCACCTCATCGCCGGTAAAGGCTTCCACGTCCACCAGATCGATCAGTCCCGTTGCAGCAGCCCTTTTATTTAACTCGGCATAAGCAGCCGGCTCAATTGCCTTTTCTCCGCCCTCGTTGGCGGTCCGGAAGGTAAAAAGGACCGGGGTATTTCCAAGCACCTGGCGCAGTTCTGTCATCACGGCTTCTACCTGTGCAAAATCAAAGACACCATTGAACCAGTCAGCCCGCCACTCAACGACATCCTTCTTTACGCTTTCAAAGGATTTTGCTGCTGCCAGAATCTCATCCCTTGTTGTACCGACGATCGGCACACAGATTTTCGGAATGCCCTCTCCGATCCGCACGCCGCGGACTTCTACCCAGCTATTCGTTTCCGTATTCATTCACATTCCTCCAGCTTTTTTCTTTCATGCCAAGACTGTGCGCTGCACAGTCCTCAGTCATCATAACGGATATGCAGCACCTCTTTCATATGCTCGATCGGCATATCCTTTCCGGTCCACAGCTTAAATGCCGCAGCACCCTGGAACAGCATCATGCCCATACCATTCATGGTCTTACATCCCGCTTTTTTCGCCATTGCACGCATTTTTGTCTCCAACGGAGAATACGGAATATCCACAACGATCAGCTCCGGTCTGAAATAAGACTCATCCGGCACGACAGACAGACCTTCCAGAGGCTTCATTCCAACACCGGTTCCATTTACAAACAGGTAGGAATCTGCCATCTCTGTCCGTAAACGGTCTTTGTCATCCAGATCGTAGAGAACAGCCCTGCAGGATGTTCTTTCATTGATCTTCTTTACGGTTTCCTCCGCATTAGCCCAGAATTTATCGTGCGGATTAAAAATAGAGATTTCCTTTACTCCGTCCAATGCCGCCTGGATCTCTACTGCTGTTGCGGCACCGCCGGCTCCGACAATTGTCATCTTCTTTCCGATCACATCGATATCGTTATCCTTTAACGCCTGCATAAAACCGATACCGTCTGTGATATGTCCGGTCAGTACACCATTTTCATTGACGATGGTATTCACTGCACCGCAGAGCTCTGCAGCCGGTGACAGTTTATCCAGATATTTTCCTACAACCGTTTTATTTGGCATGGAAACATTGGCTCCGACCATCTTCATTGCGCGAAAGCCCCTGATCGCATCCTCCAGCGTGCTGTTGTCCACCTCAAACGCAAGATAGGCGTAGTCGAGACCAAGGTAAGCAAACGCTTCATTGTGCATTGCCGGTGAATTGGAATGCCGGATCGGATACGCAAATAACCCGATCAGTTCTGTATGTCCTGTAATTCTTTCTGCCATAATTCATACCCCTTTCACTTAAATAACACTCTTATTTTTATATCACGCATGCAGCGCAAATACAACCATTTCCGGTTCCGGGTGCGTAACCCTGAATTTCAAGGTTACAGATAGTCGTGCCGCTCAAGAACACTTAAAATATTTCTTCCCTCTTCTGTTCCCTCTATGATCCTGCGCGCACGCCTGCTGTCACCGATGTTTATGATCTCGACATTGGTATCTGAAAAGATCTCTTCAAGCTCTTTTAATACTGGTGTGCTGGCTTTCATGCCCAGGCAGATAAAACCATAATCGAAGGGAAGCTCTTTGATTTCATCCTGCGGTGTTTTTACGATAAACCGGTCATTTCTGACCTCCTGGAGCATCGTATTCACCATCTGCTCCACCTGATATTTTTTCAGTTTTGCATGGATGTCACATCTGGAAACCGGGTCGAGTCCGTTTCCGATCATGGGAAGCATCTCAACCATGGATACCCGTGCTCCGCGCTCCGTGAAGAATTCCATGACATCCAGGCCGACTGCCCCGCCTCCGATGATCACAACCTTCCTGCCTTCCATATGCTCCGGATATTCCGGAATCCGCTCGATCATTTTTAACACAGTTGCAACATGACTGTCCTCTTTGTCAACAAGCTCGTGAAGTCCCCGGATCGGCGGCAACGTCGGTTCAGATCCGGTTGCATTCACAATGATGTCCGGATTCAGGCTTTTCACAAGCTCTGTGGTTGCCTGCGTGTTGCAGAAAACAAACAGGTTATGCAGCTTTTCCGCCCGGCGGATCAGATACTGCGGAAATTCTCCAAGTCGTTTTTTGTCCGGAATTTTTGAGATCACCGATGCAAGACCACCCAGCTCTGCTTTTTTTTCAATCAAAAATGTTGTACAGCCGACCTCCGCAGCGGTGCATGCCGCTTCCAGGCCTGCGGTACCGCCTCCGATGACAACGACATTGCAGGGCTTTTTGATTTTATGCTTCATATAGTCTTCCCCACTGTTTACCGCCGGATTGACAGTGCAGCGGATGGGCTGGTTTAAGCCGATGCGGTGTCCCGCACAGCCAATGTTGCAGGAAATACAGCTGCGAAGATCACATTCGTTTCCATATTCAACCTTGTTGACCCATTCCGGCTCCGCGATCAGGCCGCGTCCCATGCCAATAAAATCTGCATCCCCCTTCGCAAGGATTTCCTCCGCGATCTGTGGATGACGGATATTTCCGACAGCAATGCAGGGTTTCCCGAATTTTTCCTTCACAGCTCTTGCCATATAAGAACGCCAGCCGTCCGGGAGATAATTTGCATCTATCTGGTACTGGATGGAACCATTCAGGCCACAGGAAACATCAAAGACATCCACTTCTTTTTCCAGGTATTCCAGATAAGCCAGGGTGTCCTCCAGTGTATTTCCGCCCTCCATAAGCTCATCCGCGCTGATGCGCAGGAAAATCGGGAAATGCGGCCCGACCTGTTTTCGAACTGCCTCCAGGATCATATGCGCAAAGCGGGTACGGTTTTCAGCGGAACCGCCAAATTCATCTGTCCGTTTGTTGTAGATCGGAGAAAGGAACTGGCTGATCAGGTAGGAATGGCCCGCATGGATCTCGACTGCGTCAAAGCCACAAATCTGTGCACGTCTGGCAGCTTCTGCATATTTACGGACAATATGCAGGATTTCTTCCTTTGTCAGAGGCCTCGGGATTTCACCACCTTCCTTAGAAGGCACATCTGAGGCAGAAACCGGCTGCATTCCGATACGAGATGACATGGCAGACGCACCCGCGTGATTGATCTGTATGGCGATGCAGGCTCCGTGCTTATGAACATTTTCGCATAGCTTATACAGGCGTGGTATGTAATTGTCCGAATCTATGCGCAGCTGGGTCGTTCCGTTGGAGCCCTGCGGAGAATCCACACTGGCATTTTCAACGATCAGCAGTCCGGTACCGCCTTTTGCCCGCTGTTCATAGTAATTGATGTGCAGAAAGCTCATTTCTCCGTTCTGCTCTCCAAAATTGGTGCCCATCGGCATCATCACAATTCTGTTTTTTACAGTCATATGACGAATGGTCACGGGACTGAAAATATGCTGGTATTTGTTTTTCATGATCTACTCCGTTGTAATTTGATATCTACAATGTAAGCCAAATGATAAAAAAATACCAATTCGTTTTATTCAAAAAACCCATAGATTTCGTCTATGGGTTTTCATGCTCTTCGATTCTTTTCTATTCTTTTTACTCCAGCTCAAATGCTCCGGTATACAGCTGATAGTATGTTCCCTTCTGGGCGATCAGATCTTCGTGGTCACCACGCTCGATGATACGTCCGTGATCCAGAACCATGATGGCCTTACTGTTTCGGATAGTCGACAGACGGTGCGCAATGACGAGTACGGTCCTGCCCTCCATCAGATTGTCCATACCCTGCTGTACCAGTGCCTCGGTACGGGTATCGATGGAGCTGGTGGCCTCATCCAGGATCATGGCAGGCGGATCTGCCACAGCTGCGCGGGCAATGGAGATCAGCTGGCGCTGTCCCTGGGAAAGGCTTGCGCCGTTTCCGGTCAGCATGGTATTGTAGCCGTCCGGCAGGCGGGTGATGAAGCTGTCCGCATTGGCCAGCTTTGCTGCCGCGATACATTCTTCATCCGTTGCGTCCAGACGTCCGTAGCGGATATTGTCCATTACGGTTCCGGTAAACAGATTTACCTCCTGCAGCACCACACCGAGAGATCGGCGCAGGTCTGCCTTGCAGATCTTGTTGATGTTGATGCCGTCGTAGCGGATCTTGCCGTCCGGGATATCGTAAAAACGGTTGATCAGATTGGTGATGGTGGTTTTTCCTGCACCGGTTGCACCTACGAACGCGATCTTCTGTCCCGGCTTCGCGAACAGGGATACATCATGCAGCACCAGCTTCTCCGGCACATAACCGAAATCCACATGCTCCAGACGGATATCCCCCTTTAACTCGGTATAGGTGACAGTACCGTCCGGACGCGGATACTTCCATGCCCAGATGTGGGTCGGATGGTCGGCCTCCACCAGTTCACCGTTCTCATCATGCTTCGCGTTGACCAGGGTAACAAAGCCCTCATCCTCCTCCGGCTCCTCATCAATAAGCTCGAAAATACGGCCTGTACCTGCAAGACCCATAGCGATCAGCGCTACCTGGTTGGAGCTCTGGCCCACGGTCTGAGCCAGCTGCCTGGACATCCCTAAAAACGTGATGATAATTCCGACAGATACCGGACTAAAGCCCCTCCAGGTCAGGTTCGGTGCCTGAAAATAAACCATCAGGCCGCCAACAATGGCAAGAACCACATACATCAGATTGCCCATGTTGCCAAGGATCGGCATCAGGGCATTACCATACTGGTTTGCTGTCTTGCTGTCCTCAAACAGCTTTTCATTGTATTTTAAGAAATCCTGCTTTGCCTCTTCCTCGTGACAGAAAACCTGGACCACCTTCTGGCCTGCCATCATCTCTTCCACAAAGCCTTCTTCTGCTGCCAGGGAACGCTGCTGGAACATCATGTATTTGGAGCTCATGCCGCCGAATTTCTTCGTCACGGTCAGCATACCAGCCACAAACAGGCAGACTACAATGAACATTGGAATGCTGAAGCGGGTCATCATGATGATCATGACCAGAATGGTCAGGATCGACTGAACCAGCATCGGCATGCTCTGGCTGACCATCATACGGATGGCATCCGTATCGTTGGTATAGGTACTCATGATGTCGCCGTGGGCGTGGGTGTCAAAATACTTGACCGGAAGGGTCTGCATCCTGGTAAACATATCCACACGGAAATTTTTTAAAGTTCCCTGGGTTACCGTTGCCATGATGCGGGTGTAGATCAGGGATGCCAGCACGCCCACCGCGTAGATCACAGCCATGCTTGTGAAAATGGAGCGCATCTGCGGCCATACACTGTCCATGCCGCTCTCCACGCCCGGAAGAATGCACTGGTCGATCAGTATCTGGATATAAACCGTCTGTCCAACGGAAGCCACTGCAGTCACAATGATACAGATGATAACTGTGATCAGATGTACCCGGTAATGGGAAAACAGATATGCCATCAGGCGCTTAAAGGTGCCCGGACGGATGCCGGAGCCGTTTGCGTTATTCATTCGTCTCATCCCTTTACGCCTCCTTACTCTTAGTCTGGGAATCAAAGATCTCCCGGTAAATTCCATTTAATGTCACCAGTTCATCATGATTGCCCTGCTCAACAATACGTCCGCCGTCCAGAACCAGGATAAAATCCGCATCCTGCACGGAGGAAATACGCTGTGCGATGATGATCTTGGTGGTGTCCGGAAGCTCTTCGCGGAATGCCTTGCGGATGAGGGCATCGGTCTTGGTATCCACCGCAGAGGTAGAATCATCCAGGATCAGAATACGCGGTTTTTTCAGTAAAGCCCTCGCGATACAAAGACGCTGCTTCTGTCCGCCGGAAACATTGGTACCCCCACGTTCAATGTAGGTGTCGTAGCCATTCGGAAACTGACTGACAAACTCATCGGCCTGGGCCAGCCTGCAGGCATGAAGAATTTCTTCATCTGTCGCATTCTTGTTGCCCCAGCGCATATTCTCCTTAATGGTGCCAGAAAACAGCACGTTTTTCTGAAGCACAACCGCAACCGCGTCACGTAAGGATTCCAGATCGTATTCCCGGACATCCTTTCCCGCTACCCTCACGCTTCCCTCTGTCACATCGTACAGACGGGAGATCAGCTGGATCAGGGTGGTCTTGGAAGAACCGGTTCCGCCGATGATGCCTACGGTAGCACCGGACGGAATATGCAGGTCAATGTCAGCCAGCGCGAACTTCCTGCTCTTCTCGGAATATTTAAAGGAAACATGGTCGAAATCCACGCTTCCGTCTGCCACCTGCTTCTCACCATTTTCCGGGGAAGTCAGGGAGCTTTCGTGGGTCAGCACCTCCGCGATACGCTCTGCGCACTCAGATGCCATGGTGGTCATGATGAATACCATGGAGAGCATCATCACACATATCAGAATCTGCACGCCGTAGGTGATCAGGGACGACAGCTGTCCGGTGGTCAGCTCCGTTGCGCCGGTGTTGACGATGATCCGCGCGCCAAGGTAATATACCAGGAACATGGACAGATACATGCAGAACATCATGGTCGGATTGTTGAAGGCAAGGATTTTCTCAACAAAGGTAAAATCCTTGCATACATCCTCTGCTGCCCTGTCAAACTTCTCGGTTTCATAGGACTCGCGGACAAAGGACTTTACCACACGGATACCGGCTACATTCTCCTGCACGGAGTTGTTTAAGGCATCATACTTTTTAAAGATCCTCTTAAAGATCGGATGCACATGCACGGCAATGCCGAACAGCACTCCCGCCAGGATCGGCAGGATACATAAGAAAATCAGCGCCATCTTCACGTTGATGGTCATTGCCATGATCACGGAAAAGAAAATCATAAGCGGGGTACGAACGGCCAGACGGATTAACATCTGGTAAGCGTTCTGTACGTTGGTGACATCTGTTGTCATACGGGTCACCAGGGATGATGCGGAAAATTTATCGATATCCGCAAACGCAAAATCCTGAATCTTAAAATACATATCCTGCCTTAGGTTTTTTGCAAAACCA
The DNA here is from genome assembly GCF_048380235.1 of Ventrimonas sp. Classification (NCBI taxonomy): domain Bacteria; kingdom Bacillati; phylum Bacillota; class Clostridia; order Lachnospirales; family Lachnospiraceae; genus Ventrimonas; species Ventrimonas sp. The sequence goes on from NZ_DBFCCJ010000020.1 coordinate 32,214, forward strand.
CAGGATGCCTCAGCCGCATTGCGCGCGGCCAGCACACCAAAGCCCAGAGATATGGTTGCCATGACCAGAAGGATCAGGCCATATTTTAAGATTGGTGTCATAGTATCGGCAGACAGATGGTCGATCAGCTTTGACATCACCAGCGGGATTATACACTCAAGCACAACCTCGCCTGCCACAAAAAGCGGTGATAAAAGAGACTGGCGTTTGTACTGCCGTACACTTTTCAGTAAAGTTTTAATCACTACATTTCCTCCTTGTTACACTTGTAAATTAGTTTGTTGCTGCTCACGCATACGTGCCTGACAACCATTACTTCGCCAGATTTTTCAGCATCTTGTCTGTCACAGAAAAAAAGACCTGCATCTCCTCATCGGAAATCCCTGCAGTGAGCTTCTGATTCAGCTCCTCCAGGCCTTTGAGTACGCAGTCTTTGTATTGCAGTGCTTCCTCAGTCACCACGATTTTCTTTTTTCTGGCATCATAGGGCACCGGTTCCTTCCGGATCAGTCCCCGCTGCTCCAGCTCCTTTAAAAGTGCCGTAGCCGTAGGAGGCCTGAGTCCGAACTCTGCCTCGATGTCTTTTTGGAAGACATCGCTCTTCGTATGCTCTGCCAAAAGAAAATGAAGTGTGCGTCCCTGTGCTCCGCTGAACATACCGGAGCCAAAGGCCGCACACATCTCTCTGCTGATTCCGTTTGACAGACGTTTGATGCTTCGCATGGCAATTCGTTCTTCCTGCTGTTTCATTGCACCTCACGATCATTGCGTCCTTTTTATTTAGTTTCCTAAGCATTTTAGGACATAACCACCAATTTGTCAATCGGAAAATTGTGAACTTTTTATGAAACTACGGAGCGGCGCTTCTGATCCAGAAAAGAAACCGCTGACAGTGCCGCTATATTACCCTGCCCCGCGGACTTGATATACTGATAAGGCCGTCCGGCAATATCACCGCAGGCAAAGCATCCGGGCACATTCGTTTCCATCTGCAGGTTCACAGCTACATGGTTTCCATCCATCTGTAAGCCCGGCACCAGATTCTTCGGAGACACGCTCTCTCTTAAAATGAAGACACCATCCACCGGATAGCTGTTCTCCTTTGTCACCAGCATATCCGCCTTCATGCCGCCGGTAATCTCCTTTGGAATTTCCTTTACTACCGTAATCTTTTCTGAAACCTCCACCGGTTCTTTATACATCGGAAAATAATAAACCTTCTGCGCGATATCGGCCAGAAAATCCGCCTCGGTCTCCTCGGATTTCTGATAAGCGATCACCGCCACGGTGGCTCCCCGGTAAAGAGGCGCATCACAGGTGGCACAGTAGCTAACGCCTCGTCCTAAGAACTCCTCCTCGCCCGGAAGCGGCTTTCCGAAATTCACGCCGGTAGCCAGAATCACTGCATCCGCCTCACAGATGTCCTGTCCCACCTGCAGGGAAAAAGAATCTCCCATGGGATAGATCAGATTTACCCGCTCCTCCACAATGGGAACCTGCATCCGGTCAATGTGCTCCTCAAAAGCCCTGCCCAGCTCCGCCCCGCTGATATCGGGGAATCCAAGATAATTCTGGATTTCCTGGGCCTTCTGAACCTTGCTGCTTAAATCCCTGCTGCCCACTAAAAGAATCTTTTTTTTACGGATGGCTGCCGTAACTGCCGCGGAAAGCCCCGCCGGGCCAGTGCCGATGATGGCGATATCGTAACGTTCCATAGAATCGTAATCTCCTTTGTGTGTATTATAGATTTCATGTTCTTTTCTATTATATACCATCCATACCCGGTTTCAAAAGTTTAAATTTTTCCATTTTTGAAACCGGGTGTTCTGATAAACTTTTCAAATTTTTTCAAAAATTCCGAAAAAAGTGCTTGCATACTTTTCACTTTTATAGTATAGTATATTCTTGTCGGCGGGAGTGCTGGAATTGGCAGACAGGCTAGACTAAGGATCTAGTGGCAGTTATGTCGTGTGGGTTCAAGTCCCATCTCCCGCAGGTATGCAGAAGTGGCGGAATTGGCAGACGCGCACGGTTCAGGTCCGTGTGGTAGCAATACCTTGTGGGTTCGACTCCCATCTTCTGCATTGCAGAAAATGAGCCATCGCACAAAATTGTGCGGTGGCTCTTCTTTTTCTTATTTGTCTATGCCTGTTTCCATATTTCATCACGCTATCCCCAGAATTTTTCCAATTAGCAGAATTATCCCCAAAATCCAGCTGGTAAATACACCAAACAAAATCACCGGTCCTGCAATGGTGAAAATCTTACATCCAATCCCGAACACGTGTCCCTCTGCCTTATACTCAATAGCAGGCGCCACCACGGAATTCGCAAAGCCGGTGATAGGAACCAGTGCCCCGGCTCCCCCCCATTTTACTATCTTCGGGTAAATACCAAAGCCAGTCAGCAAAATACTGGTCAGGATCAGCTCCACCAGCATCCAGGTCTGAGCATCTTCTTTTTCCATTCCAAGGTAGTTCATCATCAGCATCACCGAAGCCTGTCCCAATGCGCAGATGGTTCCGCCGGTCACAAAAGCGTGCAGCATGTCACTTCCCAGTTCATTGACTGGAGTAATCTGTTTGACGTATTCGTCGTAGGCTTTTTTATTTAATTCCATGGTATATTCTATCTCCTTTGCTCTGTTTTCTCTGCCTTATTCTATCTCTGCACCCACAAAATGCGCCTGCTCTGATTCCAGCATCATTCCGCTGCCATTCCGCAAAAGAAATACGCCAGCGATCCGGCCAGTTTTCCCAGGGCAATGGACAGGATCAGATACTGCAGTCCCACCGCCAGATAAAGCCTCCGGCTGATGACCGGAAGTGCCTTTAAGGTTTCCGCCAGCGACATGACCAGACATCCCACAAAGATTCCCACAGACAGTCCGAATATGCTGAGAAACAATGTGGAAAATCCATACATGGGAATGGAAAACTCATACAGATCCGCAATATTTCCCAGCACCCCTCCGGTCATGATAACCGTTCCGTACAACAAAATATGCCTCTTTGTTCCGGTCTTTCCGATCAGCCGTGGAAACACGCCGATCATGACCAGAAATGCAAAAACGCCCGCCGCAATGATGCCCCCGGAACTAAGACCAATAAAAACGAGGAGCAGTTTACGAAACATCAATGCCCCGCTCCTTTCTGGAATCATTCTGGATCACAGTCTTGCAGATGTTATCCTCATACAGCCTCATTTCCACCTCCAGCGGCGTTGGATCTGCGCTGATCTTCCATTTCGCAAAATGGTTGAAAAATGCAAGGATCCCCACCGCCAGTCCCACAGAATAAGACACTTCCAGCATCGTGTGCCCATTCGATTCCCGGCCGGTGATCAGACGGTATACCTCACCAAACACCGATGTGACACTGACATCATTGTTAAAGGTCATAATGGCAAAGGCTGCCCCGCAAAAACAGATCATACAGACAAACATGGTCTTACACCACTGCCAGAACAGCTTCTGCTTCACGCTGGGCTGGTAATCAATGATAAATTCCACCTTTCCCACGTTATTGACTGTTACGGAAGGATCTGACGCTTCCAGAATCCGTATCACATTCAGGGCATTTTCCACATATCGTTTTCTCTTCTGTTCCCGGATCGTTTTAATTTTCAGGCTGGCACAGCGGTTTTGCACATGGGTGTCGCTGCAATAAATTTCTGCCACATCTTTCACCTGAATATCCGGCTTATGCAGTTCCGTAATTTCCCTCAGATTCAGATAGACCGTATTCTGTGCACTCATGCAGCCACCTCACGTGTAATGGAGAAGACCAGAGTTCCATCCGGTTCTTTCGCTTCATCTCCGTGAAAAAAGCAAAGCCATACGGCTGTCATGACCAGAAGCAGTACGCCCAGCACGGCTAACAGCATGGCCTTTGACTTCCAGAATTTCATTTCTGCTCATCCCTTTCCCGCCGTCTTCTTCCTGTTCCGGCTGAATGGTACTGCATTTTCACCTTGTCAGTTCCATTCAGCCGGTAGAATGATGTTTCCGGCTTTCTGTACTCAGTATGCGCAGTTATGCCCCCAGATATTCCCGCATCTTCTTCAGGATCCGTTTTTCCAGCCGTGATACCTGCACCTGTGAAATATTTAAGTCTGCTGCAATGCGTGTCTGAGTCTGGTTTTCAAAATAACGCCTCACGATAATCTCCCGGTCCTTTTCCGGCAGCTTTTCCATCAATTGCTTTAATACCAGGCGGTTCATAAGCTGTTCCTCATTCTGCGTTCCATCCGGGATCCGGTCCATGAGACGCAGGCCGCCCTCATCACCATTTCCGCTCTCCCGGTACAGGGATTCTATCTCTGCCCCCGCTCCCATGCAGGCTGCCACCTCCTCACAGCTGATATCCAGCTCCTTCGCAATTTCCGCAAGTCCAGGTTCCCGCCCGGACTTTGCCGTCAGCATTTCCCTCGCCCTGCGGACGCGAAGTCCCAGCTCCTTCATGGACCGACTTACGCGGATCATTCCGTCATCCCGCAGAAAGCGGCGGATCTCCCCAGCGATCATAGGCACGGCATACGTAGAAAACCGGACCTGAAAGCCCAGATCAAACTTGTCCACCGCCTTTAACAGGCCGATACACCCGATCTGAAACAGATCCTCCAGTTCGTGTCCCCGCCCGCTGTAATGCCGGGCCACGCTCCAGACCAGCCCCACATTTCCCATAACCAGCTGCTCCCTCGCTTCCTCATCACCGGCATGCGCACGCCGGATCAGATCCATTGTCTCATCCATGCGATCACCTGCCGATTTGTTTTCTCATGACAACCTTTGTCCCTTTGCCAGGTTCCGATTCCACATGCACCTGATCCATGAACGCCTCCATAAAGGAGAATCCCATGCCGGATCTGGTTCCGGTCTTGTCGGTGGTAAACATGGGTTCCATGGCTTTTTCCACATCCCGGATCCCAATGCCGTAATCTTCCACCACTACCGTCACCTCTCTTCCCTCAATTTCCACCTCCACGGTAATGGTGCCGCTCTCCCCACCATATCCATGAATCTCCGCGTTGGTTACCGCCTCAGAAACCGCGGTCTTCACATCATCGATTTCCTCCAGCGTCGGATCCAGACGGCTTATGAACACCGTCACAACCACCCGGGCAAATTCCTCATTCTTTGAAAGGCTCTCCAGTTCCATCCGAAAACGCTCCATATGTTTCCCATCCTCCCGTTTTTCAGCTTTTCGATTCTTTCGTCCTGCCCGTTCCAATTCCCGACAGACACATGTTTCCAGTATCAGCCGGGAGATTATCCCGCGATTGCCGCTTCCTTCGTATCAAAATATTTCATCAGCCGTCCGATACCGCCAATGGCCAATACCCGTCCCACCTGGGCATTCACGCCATAAATGGTCACCGTGCCGCCGCTTCCCGCCATCTGTTTATAGCGGTTTAACAAAATTCCGATACCGGAGGAATCCATAAACTCTGTTCTGGAAAAATCAAAGACCACCTTGCTGATATAGTTTTCTGCCAGCAAAAGGTCTGTTTCATATTTCAGGTTCCGGCAGTTATGATGATCCAGTTGTTTCGGCAGATGGATCACCAGGGTCTGCCCGTGAGCTTCATAAGAAAAAGTCTGTCCGTACATATAAAATCCCCCATTTCCTGTGAATTATAATAAAGAAAAAAGATACGGCAGAGCGCGCTTCTCACGCTTTCTCTGTCGTATCTTTTATGATCATTTTCTATTTCTTTAGTATCCTCTCTGGGTCTTTGCGTCATCCACATAATCGGAATTCGGATAATTCATGATGATATCGGTAAAATACTGGGTCGCAGTCTCCTGATCCCCGGCAGTCACATAAGCCATGCCAAGCTTGTAGATCACTTCCGGGTTGTTTCCCTTGATCTGCAGGCTCTTCTGGTAATAGTCTGCTGCTCCTGCCGTGTTCCCGGCTGCCAGCGCCTCATCTCCCAGGTTCATCAGAAGTGTATATCCATTTTCTGACATATCCTTCTGGATCCAGGCCACCGTTTCATTCAGTACACCGTCATTTAAGACAGACCAGTCCGTGTCCACATACAGGAGCGCAGCTGTCTTCTGATCCTCATCCCGGTATGCCTGCAGGATCTTAACCAGATTCTGATACTGGGCCAGAGTTCCACCGCTGGAATTCTGCAGATTCTTCAGATTCTCCTCTGCCTCATCCTGCGCACTCCTGGCTGCTTCCATCTGCTGACCCAGACTGTCGATCTCAATATTCTTCTGATTGAGTTCCTCCAGCGTATCCTTCAATTCCTGATTATGTTTTGCGTTCAATGCCTCGGTATTGGCCGGCATGACCAGGAAAAAGATCACCATGGCACCAAGCACCAGGCCAACCAGAATGTTGAGGACCGACTGCCAGCCGGTATTCTCTTTATAGCTCGGCGGCATGATGATGTCGTCATCCTGCATCTGCCGGTGGGAAAATGCATTCTGCAGCTTCCGCTTTTCTACCTCAGCCTTACCGGTATTATGCTTGGCGATATCCATATAATGAAGTACCCATGGGTTATACCGGTCAATCTTTAATGCCTGATACAGGCACCGTCCTGCCTTGATATAATCCTCCTGATGAAGATACAAAAGGGCCAGAAGCTCCTGAGCCTTGACATACTGCGGAAATTCTTCTACCATGCGCATCAAAAGCAGCGTTGCCAGATCCTCATTGTCATTCTGTGCATAAATCAGAGCCTGGTTGTACTTCTTAGCTGCCTGATCTGCCAGCTCCAGATACCCTCTGGCGGCATGGACCTTTCGCAGATACTCCTCCGCCAGATTGTCCTGCTCCTGCAGGTTTAAACTGATGACCCATTGAGTCAGCGCTGATCCCACCTCGCCGATCTCATTATAAATGAGACCTAACAGGTTTCTCGCATCGGTCTGGTATTTGTCAAACCGGAGACTCTTCTTCAGCGCAGTCACCGCGCCGGTCAGATCCCGGCTCTTTGCTTTTTCCAGGCCAATGTTGTAATAGGCATTGGCAATCTGCCGGTTTTTCGTTCCTGTTTTCATAGTTGTTTCCTGTTACTCCCTGTTTTTCAGCAGTTCCACCATCAGATCTGTCATATCCGTCAGATCCTCTTTTACAATCTGCGTTTCCACATCGCCCACTTCCAGACTCGGCTGGAACCGTGCAACCTCTTCTTCAAAATCCAGCATGCTTCTCCTCACTTTCTCAAGCTGTCACCACTGCATCGGCAAAATCTGCTGCCATCACTGTATCATACGAAATTTTCAGTTCAGAAAATCCCGGTCTGCAGGCCGCAGCAGCTTTAAATCCTCCAGAATCTCCCCGATCAGATACAAGGACCCCACCATGTACAGGCGGTCTTCCTCTTTCTTCCCGGAAAGCACATGCTCCAGTGCCTCTTTTGTGGAGTCAAAGGCTGTCACTCTGCTGCATCCGGCTTCCTCAAACTGCTTCGCCAGCGCAGCTGCCTGAAGCCCGCGCTCACTCTCCAGCTGTACCACCGTGACCGATTCCAGAACAAGCTGTGTGCAGAGCAGGCGGATCATCTCGTGGTAATCCTTGTCCGAAACCGCAGCAAAAAGAAGCTGGATATGTGATGGATTCTGTCTCTTCACTGCCTGGACAAACGCACGGATACCACCCGGATTATGCGCTCCATCCACCCAGACATCCGGTGCCACCTGCTGCATCCGTCCGGTCCAGCAAACCGACGCCAGTGCCTTTTTACAGATATCCGCTGTCACACCGGCAATGTCCAGAATTTCCAGTACCTTCACCGCCAGTGCCGCGTTCATGGCCTGGTACGGTGCCGCAAAGGAAACATCCCGGTAGGAATCATCCGCGGTAAGGCCGTATGCCGCACTGCCAAGTCTGTCCGCAGCCTCCCCAATGACAGATCCTGCAGCCCGGTCGTTATTGTCATATACCACCGGCACCCCGGGCTTGATGATGCCGGCCTTCTCTGCCGCGATCAGCTCCACCGTATCTCCAAGATACTGGGTGTGGTCTAGGCTGATGGAGGTGATCACGCAGGCCAGCGGATGCCGGATCACATTGGTAGTATCCAGCCGTCCGCCCAGTCCCGTCTCCAGAACCACAAAATCCGGCTTTCTCCTCCCGTATAAGTCCATGGCCATCAGAAACACAAACTCAAAAAAGGTTGGATGCGCATAGCCTTCTGACGTCAGCCTGTCCGTGACTGCCTTTACCCTGGCGAAGCTCTCTGAAAATCCGGCTTCTTCCACAGGAACGCCATCCACCAGAAAACGCTCTGTCACGTCGGTAAGATGCGGAGACACAAAGGTTCCCACATGATATCCGGCTTCCATGAGCATGGCGGTTAAGTCTGCGCAGACCGAACCCTTTCCATTGGTCCCGGCCACATGGATGATACGTAACTGCTCGTCCGGATTTCCCAGTTCTTTCAGGAAATGCCGGACCTCATCCAGCGTATTTTTCTTTTTTGTCCAAAGCGGGATTGCCAGCAGGTAATCCCGCGCTTTTTTGTCTATCATTGTTATATATGCCTGTCCATTCACAAATATGAACGATTACCGATTACTTTAACTGAGCCAGACGTGCTTTTACCTGCTCCATCATCTGGGTATACTTCTCAAGCTTTGCCTTCTCTTCGTTGATCTTTGCCTCCGGAGCCTTGCTTACAAACTTCTCATTGGACAGCATGCCGGTTACACGGGCAAGCTCCCTGGTGAGACGCTCTTCCTCTTTCTGCAGGCGCTCGATTTCTTTCGCAATGTCAACCAGCTCTGCAAACGGGATGTAGATGGATGCCTCCGGGATCACTACGGATACTGCGTCATCGGCAATGCCCTGCTTGTCAGACTGTAAGAATACCTCGCTTGCGTAGCCCAGGGTTGCAAAGAATACCTTGCTGTGCTCGAAGATCTGGAGCAGCTTCTGATTTTCGGAAACAACGTATACTTTTGCCTTTTTGCTCGGAGCTACGTTCATGGAGGTACGTACATTACGGATTGCGCGGACTGCTTCCTTGATGGTCTCGACTGCGTACTCCTCCTGCTCGAAGTTCCACTCTGCCTTGTACTCCGGCCAAGCAGATACCATAATAGAGGCTTCCTCATCCTGCAGGTTGCAGAAGATCTCCTCAGTGATGAACGGCATGTACGGATGTAAGAGCTTTAAGGAGTTGATCAGTACCGTCTTTAAGGTCCACAGTGCTGCTGCCTTGGTGCTGTCCTCGTCATTCCACAGACGCGGTTTTACCATCTCGATGTACCAGTCGCAGAACTCCTCCCAGATAAAGTCATAAACCTTCTGCAGACCGATGCCCAGCTCAAACTTATCCAGATTCTCGGTGACATCCTTTGCCAGGGTATTTACCTTGGACAGGATCCACTTGTCTGCCATGGTCAGGTCATCTAAGGAAACCTCGTGGACCGGAGCCTTCTCCATGTTCATCATGATGAAACGGGATGCGTTCCATACCTTGTTTGCAAAGTTACGGCTTGCCTCAACTCTCTCCCAGTAGAAACGCATGTCGTTGCCCGGTGCATTACCGGTGATCAGGGTCATACGCAGGGCATCTGCACCGTATTTGTCGATCACCTCCAGCGGATCGATACCGTTGCCCAGGGACTTACTCATCTTACGGCCCTGGCTGTCGCGCACCAGACCGTGGATCAGTACGGTATTGAACGGGCATTTTCCGGTCTGCTCATAACCGGAGAATACCATACGGATAACCCAGAAGAAGATGATATCATAGCCGGTTACCAGCACATCCGTCGGATAGAAATATTCCAGCTCTTTTGTCTTCTCCGGCCAGCCCAGGGTAGAAAACGGCCACAGGGCAGATGAGAACCAGGTATCCAGGGTGTCCTCATCCTGCTTTAAGTGGGTGCAGCCGCACTTCGGACACTTCTCCGGCATGGATTTTGCAACCGTGATCTCGCCGCACTCCTGGCAGTAGTATGCCGGGATACGATGTCCCCACCATAACTGTCTGGAGATACACCAGTCACGGATTCCCTCTAACCAGTGCAGATAGGTCTTTCCGAAGCTCTCCGGAACGAACTTTAAGTCACCGTTCTTTAAAGCTGCGATAGCCGGTTTTGCCATTTCTTCCATGCGGACGAACCACTGCTGTTTTACCATCGGCTCAACGGTGGTCTTGCAGCGGTCATGGGTTCCTACATTATGAGAATGCGGAACAACCTTCACCAGCAGTCCCTGTTTCTTTAAATCCTCTACCATAGCCTTGCGGGCCTCATAGCGGTCCATGCCATCGTACTTACTGCCCTTGCAGTCGATGGTCGCGTCATCGTGCATGATGCAGATTTCCGGCAGGTTATGGCGGCGTCCTACCTCAAAGTCATTCGGGTCATGAGCCGGAGTGATCTTCACGCAGCCGGTACCGAACTCTTTGTCAACATACTCATCCGCGATGACCGGGATTTCACGGTCAGTTAACGGCAGCTTTAACATCTTGCCGATGATATCCTTGTAACGCTCATCCTCCGGGTTCACCGCAACAGCAGTATCACCAAGCAGAGTCTCCGGACGGGTGGTTGCGATCTCAACAAAACGGCCGTCCTCGCCAACGATCGGGTAATTGATGTGCCAGAAGAAGCCGTCCTGCTCCTCATGCTCAACCTCTGCATCGGAAATGGAGGTCTGGCAGACCGGGCACCAGTTGATGATGCGGGAGCCTTTGTAGATGTAGCCTTTCTCGTACAGCTTTACAAATACCTCAAGCACTGCATCGGAGCAGCCCTTGTCCATGGTAAAACGCTCTCTGTCCCAGTCAGCGGAGGAGCCCAGCTTGTGCAGCTGCTTGATGATGCGGGTGCCATACTCCTTCTTCCAGTCCCAGCATGCTTCCAGGAATTTGTCGCGGCCCAGGTCATGCTTGTCCACGCCCTCTTTTCTCAGCTTATCAATGACCTTAACCTCCGTTGCGATGGCTGCATGGTCCGTACCCGGCTGCCACAGAGCCTCGTAGCCCTGCATTCTCTTATAACGAGTCAGGATATCCTGCATGGTATTGTCCAGTGCATGGCCCATATGCAGCTGACCGGTAATGTTTGGCGGAGGCATAACAATAGTGAAAGGCTTCTTGCCCTCTCTCTTTCCGCGCTCAGCGTCTGCGTGGAAATACTTGTTGTCCAGCCATTTCTGATACAGTTTTTCCTCAATGGCAGAAGGGTTGTAATTCTTTTCCAGTTCTTTCATGATCATTTCCTTTCCTTATGTGTAAAAATAAAAATACCCTTCATGCAGAATCTGCGTTCTGCATAAAGGGCGAAAAGTTCCGCGGTACCACCTTTGTTTCTCACTTTGTCACTGCTGCCGCTTAAGGCAACAGCTGTCTCCTTAACGCGGATCAGACGGGAATCCTTACTTTATGTTGGTCCGGCTCGCAGGTTTCGTTTCGAAACACTCTGCGTTCCAGACATGATTCAGGATTCCGGCTCTGAAGCTACCTTCCGTGCGTGCCCTCTGAAACCATCTTCCAGCCATGGATAGTTCTCTCTGACAGAAGCTTACGACATACTCCTCTTCTTCCCAGCCTGTTTGCATATCGTGAATATTTTAAAGCAAAGAGCGCCAAGTTGCAAGGGGTTTCAGGAAAATTTATGATTCTTTTCATTTTTGCAGCGGACAACACACTCCTTTTTATAGCAGGCAATACCATTAATTCTAAATTAATTTTGAAAAATTGTATAAAAAGTGTTGACAATTAGAACAATACGAGTTATACTACGTAAGCACTGTTGAGTGAGACATCACTCAGACAGAAAATATGGGGTCTTAGCTCAGCTGGGAGAGCATCTGCCTTACAAGCAGAGGGTCATAGGTTCGAGCCCTATAGGCCCCATACCAATGAAATATGGCGGAATAGCTCAGTTGGCTAGAGCACACGGTTCATACCCGTGGTGTCGAGAGTTCAAATCTCCCTTCCGCTACTAAATCAGGCAGTCTGTGTAAAACAGATTGCCTTTTTCTTTTTTAATCGCATGCTGAAGCAAAAACAGGCAAAAGCAGCCACTTATATGACTGCCCCATCTTTCACTCCAGCACAAACTCTACAATCCGCTCTCTCGCATCGTTTCCATCAAACAGCTCCCGGCAGTCAATTTCATCCGCAAACACCAGCTCGTCCACGGTCATCAGATACGCCAGATATTCATCCGATGGATAATAGAAAAACAGCCGGATCTCCCGGGGTACTTCGTACCAGGAATCCAGAATCCGCCGGATCACTTTCTGCAGCAGTTCCACCGAAAACGGATTGAAAAAATATGCCCGGTTCACTGCGTCCGGCACCGGGAACTCACCTGCGTCCGCCAGAACAAACTCTGTCCTGCCGCCGGATACGGCTGTCTTTTGATTCTCTGCAGCTGTCTCATAAATCCGCGGATCATACTCCACACCGATGCTGTGACAGCGTGTCTGATAGGAAAGATAACAGTCCACCCGTCCTTTGCCGCAGCCATAGTCTAACAGCGTATCCCCTTTCCGTATCCGGCCACTGTTTGCAAGACGTTCTAACACGGCATACGGAGTTGGCTCATAGGGATAACGGTACTGGTCTGCATTGGAATCATCCCGGCCCAGGGTCTTAATTTTCAGGAGACGGTCCCACTGTTTCTCTTCCTGTTCCATGTTTCTTCCGCGCATGATGTTTATGACCAGCCCTTCCACACTTCCGGCTGATAGCCAAGCGTTGACTGCTTTCCGTTTCGTACTACCGGAGTTTTGATCACCTGGGGATTTTCCAGAATTTTCTCCAGTTTATCCTCCGGCGCCAGATAACGGATCAGAGCCAGAGTATCCTGATCTTTCGCGTCCGGGTTCAGCATAGCCTCCACACCGCCGTTTACCTGTGCCACAGAATTGAATTCTCCCTTGCTCATTCCCTTTTCCTTCATATCAATAAACTGGTATTTAATACCGCGCTCCTTGAAAAAACGCTCCGCCTTGCGGGTGTCACTGCACTTTTTTGTGCCAAAAATCTGTATGTTCATTCGTATATCCTCTCCGTTTCTCCAGTTCACATGGCCAGTAATCGCCCACATCCAGGCCCTGTTCCGTCAGCCACGCATCTTCCGCCGAAATATAACGCTCATTTCCTTTTTCGTCCGTCAGGGTAACCGAAACCTGCAGCCGCTGTCCTGGCAGCCTTCCCTCACAGCCATACTCTCCATCAAAAATATGCTTGATTTTCCACATGATATCACTTGTACCTCTTTTCCTTCCAATCACTTCACTCTTTCACAGTATAGCGAATTATCTGTCTCCTATCAAGAATATTTCAATTTGACATCCCATCTTTCCACCGCTATAATCGAGTTGCAGTTTCCGCTTCAGGAACACCGAATGCGGCTCCTGCCAATACTTCCAGAGATAAGGAGTTCCCACATTGATCACGATAGAAAAAAAGCTCCAGCTTCCCGACACCTACCCATTAGAGCGGATCGGGAAACTGGATGAGCTTCTCTTTTTTGATATTGAAACCACCGGTTTTTCCGGTGACCGGTGCCAGCTGTATCTGATTGGCTGCACCTATTATAAGGATAATACCTGGAATCTGATCCAGTGGTTTGCCGATACCAAGGCGGCTGAAAAAGATCTGCTGGATCACTTTTTTGATTTTCTGAAGCAGTATAAAACCGTAGTCCACTTTAATGGCGACGGCTTTGATATTCCGTTTTTACAGAAACGCTGCAAACATTTTGACCTGCCCTGCGGATTTTCCGGAGTTTCCAGCTTCGATATTTATAAAAAGATAAAACCGTACCGGAATCTTCTTGGTCTGGACAATTTGAAGCAGAAATCCATTGAACAGTTTCTTGGTATCGCCCGGACAGACAAATATAACGGTGGACAACTCATAGAAGTTTACAAGGATTATCTGATGACCCACGAGCAGAACTTATATGATCTTCTCATTCTGCACAACGAGGATGATTTAAAAGGCATGCCTTCCATTCTTCCTATTCTGAATTATCCGGATTTCCTGGAACATCCGTTCACACTGTCCGACCAGGAAATTGTAGATGAACCAGACGCAAACGGACACTTCCGTCATCTTTTAAAGCTGACCTGCAAAAGCTTTTGTTCCATTCCGGTCCCGGTAAAAGCGTCCATGGCTCCGGCACGCTGCACGATGGAAAAGGATCAGATCACCTTCTTCGTGGAACTGACAGAAGGAACGTTAAAGCATTTCTATCCCGACTATAAAGACTACTACTACCTGCCGTTTGAGGACCGGGCCGTTCACAAAAGCATCGGCTTCTGCGTGGATAAGGATGCCCGGGTAAAGGCCACCGCAGCCAGCTGCTACACTAAGACCACCGGCTTTTTCCTGCCCCAGTTTGAGGATATCTGGGAGCCGGTCATGAAGCAGGAGTACAAAGACAAAATGCGCTATGCGGCGCTAGGCGATGTATATCTGGCCGATCAGGCTGCCCTGCAAAAATACACAAACGCCATTCTGGCGTATTTAAAATATAATATTTACTGAATCTCCAACATTTTCTGTTTGATTTTCGGCTCTATCTCCATAAAGCATTCGATGAGGATCGGGTTAAAGATTCCGCATTCACCGCCGAGGATCATCTCAATGGCGCGCTCATGTGTAAATCCTTTTTTATAAGCGCGCTCACTGATGAGAGCATCATAAACATCGGCAAGGGATACAATCTGGGCGGAAATCGGGATCTCGTCTCCAACCAGTCCGTCCGGGTACCCTCTGCCATCGTACCGCTCATGATGCCAACGGCAGATCTGATAGGCAATATCGATCAGCGGTTCCTCTTTATATCGCTCCATCTTGCTCAGCATAGAGGCACCGATCAGCGTATGTTTTTTCATCTCATTAAACTCTTCTACGGTCAGTCTTCCCAGCTTGTTCAGGATTTTTTCGTCAATCCCAATCTTTCCGATATCATGAAACGCTGATGCAATGGAGATTCTCTGACACAGCTCCGGCGTCAGGCGGTACCTGTCCGTCTTTTTCAGGATTTCCTCCAGAAGCATCTCCGTCAGCACTTTGATATGAAGCACATGCAGACCGCTCTCGCCGTTTCTGAATTCCACAATCTGGCTTAAGACTTCTACCATCATCTGGTTATTCTTTTCCTTCTCATGGATCTGGTCAGACACCAGTGCAGTCAGACGGCGCTGCTTTGCGTACAGCTTTATGGTGTTAAATACCCGCTGGCGGACCACGTGATTGTCAAATGGTCTGCTGATATAGTCCGCTACTCCAAGCCGGAAGGCCCGGCGGATGCAGGCGTCAGACTCCTCACTGGAAATCATGATAACCGGAATGTCTTCAATCCACCGGTTCCGATTCATGTACGTCAGTACCTCAAAGCCATCCATGACCGGCATGACAATATCAAGAAGAACCGCTGAAATTGCCTTTCCGTACTGCATTAAAAGCTCCAGACACACCCTTCCATTCTCAGCTACAATGATGTCAAAATTATCCTCCAGCATGGTGATCAGGATTTCCCGATTCATCTCAGAATCATCTACTACCAGAATTTTCTGTTTATGGACATCTCCGCCGTTCTGATTCATCCCGTTCTCTCTCTGTCCCACCACAACCATATTCTTGTTGTTCTTTGCCTGATACATGAAATGATCCGCTCTGGCAACTGCGGCTTCAATTTTCTCATTCTGGCAAAGGGTACCGCCTATGCTGATGGAAATCTGCAGCTTTGTATATCCTGGGATATTGGCCTCATGTACCCGCCGCTTAATCGTCTGAAGCTTTTTATGAAAAACTTCCTCCGTGACATCCGGCATCACGAGCAGAAATTCATCACCGCCAAACCGGACCAGGCAGTCTGATCTGCGTGTATTCTTCCGAATCACATCTGCAACCGTATGCAGAGCCATATCGCCTGCGTTATGCCCGTATGTATCATTATAGAGCTTAAAGTCGTCCAGATCGATCAGGGCAATTCCGGCAGTCCACTCAAGCACTTTCATCTCATCCTCATAATAGCGGCGGTTATAGGCGTCCGTAATGACATCCTTATAAAGTTTATCATCATAATGAACAAACAGATCCACAAGCTTTTCATGGTTCATCTGACCAAACGACCATTCATGGTCCAGACGGCGGATAAGCTCCATCACATATTCTTTTCCGCCAATCTTAACATAACGGGCAATCAGCTGGTAAAGGCTGCTGTCAAAGACCTCCAGTTTTCCGCGTTCCGTTCTGCTGATGGCTGCATTTGCAACTACGCAGTTCTGACACTGCTGTTCCATCTCCGGGAAATTACAGCCCCCGCACGTATCCAGATATTCTCTGCAGGACTCCCGGATATGGTCTGAATCTTCAGCCGGGAACAACCGTACTGTATGAAACACCTTTTTGAAATTTTCTATTTCTTTTTCGGCCTGTCTGACCGTCATCTTTTCGTCTGCTGCCATATATGCTTCTCTTTCCTGTTTGCCGGATCTGTTTCCGTTATTTTCCTAATCTGCATTTCATAGTATATCTATGATATCATTTTGTTTGAAAAATAACAACTCGATAATCCATCATGTTCCGACACGATCCGACAAATTGTAACTGTCGCTTACACATTGCGCATAACGCTTATCCCCGGTGAACCGCCTCGCACATATCCTTCACATAAGCCTTGACCTAATCCGGCGCATCCGCCTCATACTCCTTTTTTTCCTCGAACGGCACATCCGGCAGGATCAGACCATCCATACCTGTCACTGCCGGATAATGCACGGATGTTTGCCTCCTGGATCACCGGTCCTTCCGCAGTCGGATCAGAAAACGGAATGCCAAGCTCAATTAAGTCTGCACCAGCCTCTTCCATGGCATATACAATCTTTTCCGTTACCTCTAAGGACGGATCTCCGCAGGTGATGAACGGGATAAATGCTTTTCCTTTTTCAAAGGCCTCCACAGCCTCTTCATCGGTAATGGCTACTACATACCGGGCACACCATGCTGTCCGGCTCCGGTCTCGGCAATCACTCTGGTCTTCCCCATTTTCTTTGCCAGAAGCATCTGGCCGATGACGTTGTTGATCTTGTGGGCACCGGTGTGGTTCAGATCCTCACGCTTTAAGTAGATTTTTGCTCCACCCAGGTCCTTTGTCATGCGCTCCGCATAGTAAAGGCGGGACGGTCTGCCTGCATATTCATTGAGCATCGTCGTCAGTTCCCGGTTAAATTCCGGATCGTCCTTATAACGGTTGTATGCTTCTTCCAGTTCGATTACTGCATTCATCAGAGTTTCCGGAATGTACTGACCGCCATGAATTCCAAATCTGCCTTTGCTCATCGTGTTTCCTCCTCATAGTTGAATTTTCTCGAAAGAAAATGAAAAATCCCGGCATAACGTTTTCACGCCATGCCGGGACGAATGTGATCGTGGTGCCACCCGATTTTTACAGCCAGTGCCATCTTCCCTCGTGTCTGCTCTTTGCTCTCCGAAATCTGTCGGTTAAACAAAAAGCAGATACTCCACATCGGAATATCTGCCACCAATCTGTCTCATATCCAGGTACGGAAAACGGTAACTCCTGTTTTCGATACCCGTATCCATTAACGCTGGAACACGGCCTCAGCTACTTGCAAAGCGTTCGCCTGGCGTCTCACAAACCCATTCCAAAAAAAGCTTCATACTGCCTTCCACCAACCGGCAGCTCTCTGTGATGTCACCTCAGATGTACTCTCTTTGATCATCGACTTTCGAATGTTTTTTGACTGATTTTAAATTAGTACAGAGCAAAGAATCTGTCAACTGCTAATTTTATCTTTTTTTGTTTCAAACTTTGCTCCGGTCAAAAGCAAAACCGGAAAAATCAAAGCTGCCAGAATTCCTGCCTTTAAATTTCCCTTGCACATTCCAGATACCATTCCAACCAGAGTCGGGCCTCCCGAGCAGCCGATATCTCCGCCTAAAGCCAGAAGCGCAAATAAAGCAGTTCCTCCTGCCGGCAGCGCCTTTGATGCTCTGGAAAAGGTTCCAGGCCACAAGATTCCAACAGACAGACCGCACAGAGCGCATCCAGCCAGACTTAAAACCGGAACCAGCATAAATACCAGGCACAGATAGGATAAGATACACAGAACGCTGCTAACAGCCATGAAACGATCCAGATTTATTTTTTCTCCATAGTTTCCATAAAAAGCGCGGGAAGCTCCCATCAGGAAAGCAAATGCCATGGGGCCCGCCAGGTCTCCTGCTGTTTTGGATATTCCAAGTCCTTTTTCCGCAAACAGAGAAGCCCACTGGCTGACAGACTGCTCACTGGCACCCGCGCAGATCATCATCACAAATAAAAGCCAGAAGGTACGGTTTTGAAAAAGCGTTACTATGGTCATTCCCTCTTCTCCTTCCGGAAGTACCGGCGCAATGGGAACTCTGGTAAAGATCAGGGCGTTCAGAATGGGGATCACAGCCCATAAAACCGCCAGAAGTTTCCAGTTTTCAATCCCGGCAAGTTTGAAAAAAATGCTTGAGAAAAGTACCACACCAACATGTCCCCAGCAATAAAAGGAATGCAGCATACTCATGGTCTTTTCTTTGTGTGTGGAGGGACAGGCCTCCACAACAGGGCTTACCAGCACCTCCAGAAGTCCGCCTCCCACAGCGTAAACAATGACCGAAATTAGGATTCCGGCAAATGGGTGTCCCATCCGCTCTGGCAATACCGTCAGGCAGATCAGGCCCAGGGCTGACAAAATATGGGCCAGGACCATGGAGGCCCGATACCCCATCCGGTCTACAAAAGCAACAGAAAGCAGATCTGTCAGAAGCTGAATTCCAAAATTAAACGTCACCAGCAGAGTAATCTGCTGCAGCGGAATGTGATACGTACGCTGAAAGGTCAGAAATAAAAGCGGCGCAAAGTTATTTACAATGGCCTGGACAATATAGCCGGTAAAGCAGGCCCGCATGGTGCTGTCATAAGAATATTTCATATTCCGTTTCTCCTTTTCCTGTTCTATATTGGATTATATCGTAATATTAAAAATATTCATTGGATAAAATCATATATTTATTGTATAATATCACATAACAAATGTATGTAAGCCAGTAAGTTAATGAACACATCCATAATCAATGCCCTATGGAAGGAGCCATTTATGATATCTTCATGTAAAACAGTAATCCAGACAGACGAATCCTTCCGTG
Organism: Ventrimonas sp.; assembly: GCF_048380235.1. Lineage (NCBI taxonomy): Bacteria > Bacillati > Bacillota > Clostridia > Lachnospirales > Lachnospiraceae > Ventrimonas > Ventrimonas sp. The sequence continues at coordinate 51,360 of NZ_DBFCCJ010000020.1, forward strand.
AAACCAGCCTGCACGGAAATCCAAGGTATCCTTTTGCCTTCTATCTCGAAGATATTTGGGATTTTGACTTTCACCGGATGGACTGGCACTGGCATCAGGAACTTGAGTTTCTTGTGGTTCAGGAAGGCACCGTTCACTGTTCAGTCGGAATCCGACAATTTGATCTGGAACAGGGATATGGCCTGTTTATCAATCGCAGTATTCTTCACCGGTTTGAAGCAGACAATCATGCCATTATCCCCAACATTGTGTTTTCTCCTGTTTTTCTCGCCGCCGAGCAGACTGGGATTTATCAGGATTTCATTCACCCTCTTGTAAATGCCGCAATTCCTTTTCAGGTATTTTCTCCGGAAGTTTCATGGCAAAAGAATATACTGGACAATCTGGATTCTGTTTTTGAACTTCAGAAACAGCCGTCTTCATCCAGGCTTCTGACCATTAGCCTTCTTTTTCATTTATGGAATACTCTGTTTGAACATTTACAGGATATATCCGGAACTTCTGTCAGACGCACAGACATGGCCCAGACAAAACTGCAGCTTATGATGCAGTACATACAGGATCGCTTTCGTGACCCCCTCTCCCTGGACGAGATAGCCGCGTCAGCTTCCGTAAGCAAAAGCAGAGCACTTCAGATTTTTCAGGACCATATTCAGTTTTCTCCCATTGCCTATCTGATCTCCTACCGGCTGCAGCGCGCGGCTTTTCTGCTCTCAGAAACAGAAAAACCCATTTCCTCCATTGCGGAAGAAACAGGTTTTTCTGATTCCGGTTATTTTTGCCGGACATGGAAAAAGCATTACGGCATGACGCCGAAGGAATATCGGAATACACACCGGTAAACTTTACTCTCCAAATACAGCCTTGTAGTCTGCCTGGAATTTTGCAATACCCTGATCGGTCAGCGGGTGCTTGGTCATCTGCTCTAATACCTTGTACGGTACGGTTGCGATGTCAGCGCCAGCCTTTGCGCAGTCGATGACATGGATCGGGTTGCGGATGCTTGCTGCGATGATCTCGGTCTCAATATCGTGCATCATGAAGATCTCGGTGATCTCGTTGATCAAGTCGATACCCGGCATGGAGATGTCATCCAGTCTTCCCAGGAACGGGGACACGTAGGTTGCGCCTGCTCTTGCAGCCAGCAGAGCCTGTGCTGCGGAGAAGATCAGGGTTACGTTGGTCTTGATGCCTTCTGCGTGGAGAACCTTAACAGCCTTTAAGCCCTCTACGGTCATCGGGATCTTTACAACCATATTCGGATGGATGGCTGCGATCTCGCGGCCTTCTTTGATCATGCCCTCTGCGTCGGTGGTGGTAGCCTTTACCTCACCGCTGATCGGTCCATCTACGATGGAAGCGATCTCTGCGATCACCTGGTTGAAATCACGGCCCTCTTTTGCGATCAGGGACGGGTTGGTGGTCACACCGCAGATAATGCCCATATCGTTTGCTTTACGGATCTCGTCTACATTTGCGGTATCTACGAAAAATTTCATGATTTAAAATTCCCCCTTGGATTAATTATTCTATGGAAATTGTAAGCCCTGTCCACATATTTTGCAAACAGATTTTACTTTTTCGTACAATTTTGTCACAGTTCATACGAACTGCAACGGATTTTGTTACTTCTTCTGTCCGTAATACGCGTTCGGACCATGCTTTCTTAAGAAATGCTTGTCCTGCATGCACTGCGGTGTGCGGTTGTCCGCATTCGGATTGATGAGCTCGGTCATGAAATTCATCTTGGCGATTTCTTCCAGCACAACTGCGTTGTGTACGGCTTCTGCGGCGCTCTTGCCCCAGGTGAACGGGCCATGGTTCTTGCAGAGAACAGCAGGAACATACATCGGGTTTTTACCCTGGAAAGTCTCTACGATGACAAGACCGGTGTTCTTCTCATAGCCTTCCTCGATCTCCTCTGCGGTTAAGTTTCTTGCGCATGGAATCTCGCCGTAGAAATAGTCAGCGTGTGTAGTTCCGTAACATGGAAGCCCTCTGCCTGCCTGTGCCCATGCGGTTGCATGTGGGGAATGGGTATGAACGATACCGCCAATCTCCGGGAATGCTTTATAAAGCTCTACATGAGTCGGAGTATCGGAGGACGGGTTCATGGTTCCCTCTACACGGTTTCCGTTTAAATCCATGACAACCATATCTTCCGGTTTCAGCAGATCATAATCTACACCGCTCGGTTTGATCACGAATAAACCGCTCTCCCTGTCGATTCCGCTGACATTTCCCCAGGTGTAGGTAATAAGACCGCGCTTCGGCAGCTCCATATTTGCTTCATATACCTGCTGTTTTAATGCTTCCAGCATAACTGTTTCCTCCCTGATCTGATTTTATTTTTCCGGCATGGTCTCCACTGCTGACCGCTCAATCGGAAGACCTGCGTGATAGCGTACCATAAACTCGTCAAAGCCCTTCACATCCTCTGCATCCGGCTCCATAACTGTTCCGTGCTGACCGCCGAATACCTTCTTCTCCAGGTAAGCATCCAGGCTCTCACCTTCCGCCTTCCATACGCGGTAAGCGGCAAGAAGTGCTGCGCCCCATGCACCGCCCTCGCCTGCGGTCTCCATAACCTCCACCGGAACTCCGGCTGCGGCTGCCATAATCTTCTGGCCTACGCCTTTGGTCTTAAACAGACCGCCATGACCAAGCAGGACATCCAGCTTTACCTGTTCATCGCGGAACAGGATATCCAGACCAGTCTTTAACGCGCCAAGGGAGGTATACAAATGGGTTCTCATAAAGTTAGCCAGGTTGAATTTGTCGTCCGGACGGCGTACGAACAGCGGGCGTCCCTCTTCAAAACCGGTGATGTGTTCGCCGGAGAAGTAGTTGTATGCCAGCAGGCCGCCACAGTCCTTGTCTCCCTCCAATGCCTTATTGTAAAGGACACCGAACAGGCGGTTCATGTCAACCTCCATGCCCATGCTCTCCATAAACTCTCTGAACAGACCGACCCATGCGTTTAAGTCGGAGGTACAGTTGTTGCAGTGTACCATGCCCACCAGATCTCCTGCCGGGGTAGTCACCAGATCGATCTCCGGATGTACCTTCTTTAACTCTTTCTCCAGGACTACCATGGCAAATACGCTGGTACCTGCGGATACGTTGCCGGTGCGGACCTTTACGCTGTTGGTGGCAGTCATACCGGTTCCTGCATCGCCCTCCGGCGGACACATCGGGATGCCTGCTTCCAGGTTGCCGCTCACATCCAGGAGTTTTGCGCCCTCTGCTGTTAAGCTGCCTGCGTCCTCTCCTGCTACCAGAGCCTTCGGCAGGATGTCGCGCAGCTTCCAGGAGTAACCCTTGTCTGCAACCAGCGCATCGAACTTCTCTACCATCTTCTGATCGAAGTCATGAGCATGGATGTCTACCGGGAACATACCTGCCACATCACCAATGCCAAGCACCTTCTGGCCGGTGAGTTTCCAGTGTACATAACCCTCCAGAGTGATCATGTAATCAATATCCGGTACATGAGCTTCCCCATTTAAAATTGCCTGATACAGATGCGCAATGCTCCAGCGCTGCGGGATCGGGTACGCAAACAGCTCCGTCAGTTTTTCGGATGCCTCTGCGGTGATGGTATTTCTCCAGGTGCGGAACGGAACCAGAAGTTCTCCTGCCTTGTCAAATACCATGTAACCGTGCATCATGGCACTGATGCCAATACCGCCAACTGCATGTAAGGTCTCACCGTACTGGTTTTTCACATCCGCTGCCAGCTTTGCATATGCGTCCTGGATACCAGTCCAGATATCTTCCAATGTATAAGTCCATATGCCATCCGTCAGGCGGTTTTCCCAGTCATGGTCACCGGATGCGATCGGTGTATGGTCCTCTCCCACTAAAACAGCTTTGATACGGGTGGAGCCGAACTCGATACCGAGGGCAGTCTTCTTTTCCCGGATCCACTGTGCGATGGTTTCTTTGTTTGCACTCATGCGTATGATCCTCCTTGCAATTCTGTTATTCTATGTTCAGTTTACTACATTATCACAAAACTGTCTCGTATTTTTCCTCTGTTTTTTGTATTCCTCTCACAATGTTGTATTTTATTTCCGTAATAAGCAAAATCCTGTCATCTTTTTCTGACAGGATTTTGTCTGTTTTTGCTAATTTTAACCTGGAATCCCGCCGATTATCTCAGTCATATTTCCGAAATCCAAGTACAAGTTTTGGGAGTTATTTTTTCTTTTTCATCATAGCCAGTACAGACTGGAGTACGATAAAGAAGCAAAGCAATGCTGCGATCGTGATTCTGGTCCACCAGGATGACAGAGTTCCCTGGAATGTAATAAATGCCTCGATCGTTGCTTTGATCAGAACACCAAACAGCGTTCCGAAGACATTGCCGACACCTCCGGTCAGCAGTGTTCCACCGATGACAGAAGAGGCAATTGCATCCATCTCAAAGCCTTTCGCCTGTTCTACGAATCCTCCCAGCGTATTTAAACAGAACAGAATGCTTCCGATTCCGCAGAGGAAGCCATCCAGCACGTATGCTTTCAGTTTCACACGGCGTACATTCAGTCCCATCATAAGCGCAGACTGCTCATTACCGCCGATAGCGTAGATGCTGCGGCCGAACTTTGTAAATTTCAGCATGATAAAGGCTAAAACAAGAAGGATCAGCGCGATCACAACCGTCGGATAGATATACGGATAAATCATGACACCCTTTTTATTCAGATATCCGCCAAATGGAAAATAGAGCTTCAGCTTTGCCCAAGCCATGAAGGTCTCATTGGTGATGCTGATCATGTCCTTGGAGATGATTGCCGTCATACCTCTGGCAAAGAACATACCGGCCAGCGTTACGATAAACGGCTGGATATCCATATAGGCAACCAGAAAACCCTGTACCAGGCCAAACACAATTCCGGTCACCAGAACGATCAGAACTGCCGGAACTGCACCGATGCCGCCTTTTTCCATCATCCATGCCAACATCATACAGCCCATTGCCACAAACGAACCAACACTGATATCAATACCGCCGGTGATCATAACGATCGTCATGCCGATACCGATCACGATCAGGCCGGCATTGGAAATAAACAGATTTAAAAAGTTCTGCGTCTTAGCAAAGCCCTGTGCATTAAAAACAACACAGCCGATTGCGTACATGACAAAGAACAGCACGATCGTGACCAGAAGCAGAAATGAATTCTGATTTAATTTCTTCTTTTCTTTCATGATTTATGCCGCCTCCTTTCCAGCCGTGCTCTGTTCTTTTTTCTGAACAAATGCTTTTCTCCATCTCGCAAAGCCCGGAGACTGCAGTGCTACGATGATGACTACAACAATTGCCTTATATACCGGAACCTGATCCGATGAGACATGCATCGCATAAAGGGTGGTCGTCAGTGCCTGGATCGTAAATGCACCGATGACTGAACCGGCCAGAGAGAATTTTCCGCCGCCGAGAGAGTTTCCGCCGATCGCTACCGCCAGGATCGCATCCAGCTCCATATTCAGACCGATATTGTTTGCATCTGCGGAATAGATACGGCTTGAAGCAATCAGTCCGGAAAGACCGGAACAAAGGCCTAAATACGCATAGGTCAGGAAAATGATCATCACCGATTTGATACCGACCAGCTGAGATGCCCGCTTATTGATACCAACCGACTGGATATACATGCCCAGTGCTGTCTTTTTCAGCAGGAGGGAGGTCAGCGCCACCACGATGACCGCCACAATAAACGGCGTCGGTACCGGGAAGCCCGGAAGGGAAGCGCCAAGCGTACGATAGCTGTCTACACGCACGTAGGTGATCTGTCCATCTGTGATCAGCTGCGCGATGCCTCGTCCGGCTGTAAACATGATCAGCGTTGCTACCATGGGCTGGATATTTAATTTTGCCACCAGAAAGCCGTTAAAGCAGCCGATTGCCGCACCGACTAACAAAGCCGCCAGAAAGCCGAGGAGCAGAGGATTTGCATAAGCCGTTGCCGCACGCTCCCCGCCGGTTAAGATATTGCAGCAGACCGCTGCACTGACCGCCATGATCGCTCCGACAGAAATATCGGTTCCTGCTGAGGAAGATACGACCAGCGTCATGCCGACTGCCAGGATCACCAGCTCTGATGCACGGTTGATGATATCGATCAGATATCCGTAAAGAACGCCATTTCGGATTTCAATCGCAAAAAAGTTCGGTGTCGTGATGATATTTACCAACAATACCAGCGCAAGGCAGAAGATCGGAAGAAAGAGCCGCTGCGATGTAATTTTCTTAAACGTCATATTTTTCATAGTTACTGTCCTCCTGCAATGGTTGACATGATGGTGGACTGATTCATCTCGTCATTGGAAAGCTCTCCGACCTTTGTTCCGTCACGCATGACAACCATGCGATCGCAGGTGCGGAGCATCTCCTCAATTTCCGAAGAAATAAATACAACCGCCATGCCCTGTTCCGCCAGCTTGACCACCAGCTTCTGAATCTCCGTCTTCGTACCGACATCAATACCACGGGTCGGCTCGTCGAGGATCAGAAAATCCGGATTTGTCAGAAGCCACCGTCCGATGATCACCTTCTGCTGATTACCGCCGGAAAGCGATTTGATCGGTGTCTCGCGGCTGGCTGTCTTGATCTGGAGCATCTCGATGTACTTATCCGTAAATTCTTCCTGCTGTTTCCGGCTTAAAAGGTGAAAGATACCGCGTTTTGCCTGAAGTGCCATGATCAGGTTTTCACGAACAGACAGATCGGCGATAATGCCCTCATTTTTACGATCCTCCGGCAGATATGCCATGCCTGCATTCATCGACATGAGCGGATGACGGGCTGTAAGCGTTTTTCCATTTACTTTCAGCTCGCCTTCATCCGGTTTTTCCGCTCCATACAGGACACGGACGGTTTCGGAACGGCCGGAGCCGAGAAGACCGGTAAAGCCAACGACCTCTCCCTTATGAATAACAAGATCAAAGGGTTTGATGTAACCCTTCTTTCCAAGTCCGACTGCCTTGATAACGACATCGTCATCACCATGCTTTTCTTCTGACCTGGAATTCTTGATCGCAGCCAGATCATCAAAATCTTTTCCCATCATCTTTGCCACCAGCTGGACTCTCGGAAGCTCTGCCGTTGTAAACTGGCCAACCAGCTGTCCGTTTCTCAATACCGTAATCTTGTCACAGACTGCATAAACCTGTTCCAGGAAATGCGTAACAAAAATGATGCCGACACCTTCTGCTTTCAGGCGACGCATCAGAGTAAACAGCTTTTCTACCTCTCCGTCATCCAGAGAAGAAGTCGGCTCATCCAGAATCAATACCTTCGCAGACATATCCACTGCACGTGCGATCGCTACCATCTGTTGGATCGCGATCGAATAATGATCGATCGTCTGTGTTACATCTGCATGTATGTCAAGGTCCTGCAGCAACTTGCCGGCCTTTTTATTCATCGTTTTCCAGTCAATCAATCCGCCTTTTCGCGGTTCACGTCCGATAAACAGATTCTCTGCCACAGTCAGGTTCGGACAAAGATTGACCTCCTGATACACTGTACTGATGCCCCGGTTCTGTGCTTCCTGCGGACTGCGGTTCACAATTGCATGGTCGCAGCCATCGATCAGGATCTCTCCTGTCTCAAATTCCTCTACACCCGTCAACACCTTGATCAGGGTAGATTTTCCAGCTCCGTTTTCCCCCATCAGGGCATGGATCTCACCTTTTTTTAAGGTAAAATCCACATTCTGCAGAGCTTTTACACCCGGGAATGTCTTATAAATATGCCTCATCTCAAGAACGGAATCCTTTTCCATAAAAGCTTTGCCTCCTTATTTGAAAAAAGAGGCACGGGGAAGGAAACCTAAGCCTCCGGCCCCGCGCCTCCTAAAAGCGATTGCCTGTCCGATTATTTGCAATTAGTACGCTCTTGTCTTTAAGATTTCTTCCAGATCCATGCTGGTATCGAAGTACGCCTCGTCTACGTACTGGATCTTCTCAACCTCTTCGCCCTTCTCCAGTTTCTGAATGATCTCAGCTACACGCGGGCCATGAAGCGGGTTGCACTCGAAGGTTGCGTTTAAATCACCTGCAATCATGGATTCAAATGCTGCCTTTACAGAGTCAAAGCTTACAACGATGATGTCGCCCTCCGGACCACAGGTCTTGCCTGCTGCCTTGATCGCATCGATCGCACCAAATGCTTCGTTATCGTTCTCACAGATTACTACATCGATATCATCGTAGCTCTTTAAGAAGGACTCCATAACTTCCTGTCCTTTTGCCTGGGTAAACTCACCGGACTGTCTGTCAAGCATCTTCCAGTTGGAATGCTCTTTCAGCTTGTTGTCCATGCCCTCGGTACGGCCAACCTGTGCAGATGCACCGATGGTACCCTGAATGGTAACCATATTGATTTCTTCGTCGCTGCGTCCCTGCTTCTCTAAATAATCAGCCAGCCAGTCACCGCAGGTTTCACCTTCTTTTACAAAGTTTCCGCCAACCCATGCCTCATACAGGCTGTCATCGGAAAGCTGCATCTGACGGTCAGAAAGAATAACCGGGATACCAGCCTCTTTTGCCTCTTCCAGAACAGTCTCCCAGCCTGTTTCAACTACCGGAGCAACTACGATGTAGTCAACACCCTGCTGGATAAAGGAGCGGATAGCCTTGATCTGATTCTCCTGTTTCTGCTGCGCATCATCAAAGATCAGCTTATAGCCGTTTTCTTCGGTAAAGGTGGATTTGAAGGATTCGGTGTTCGCGGTTCTCCAGTCAGACTCAGCACCAACCTGTGCATAACCAACCGTGATCAGTTCGCCGTCTGCTGCCTCTTTTTTCTCTTCTGCAGCAGCTGCAGTAGTTTCTGCTGCCTCAGCCTTGGTCTCTGCTGGAGCTGCTGTCGTTTTGTCAGCCGGATTGCTTGTACATGCAGTTACAGACAAAGCCATTGCGGTTGCTAAAGCTGCGGACATTAATTTTTTTCTCATACTGTTTCCTCCTTTAAGAACCAATCGATTTATTTTGTAAGCCCATTATACTAAATGCTCCGTCATTTTCATACGGAGCATCTTTGGAAAAAGGTATGTTATTTTTTACCATTTCAGATTCTTTTTTGTACCCGATATAACCGCTGCGGCACAAAATACATTTTTTTATGATAATGTTATGAATTCTTTCGATTTCCCAGATAAATCTTAAAGCAGGTACCGATATTTTTTTCTGATTCCACTAATATTTCTGCCTGATCTCCATAGTAGATCCGCACTCGCTGCGCAACATTGTGCAGTCCGAATCCGCCATTTCCGATCGGCTGCAGTTCCTCTCCCGGTTCCAGTCTGAGTTGTTTTCTTACTGCCGCAAGCTCGGTCTCATCCATGCCGATCCCGTTATCCTCAATCTCAAAAACCAGCCCGTTGCGGTCCTCATAGCCGCGAATCAGGATACAGCCGCCGCCCCGCTTATTTTTAATGCCATGATAAAGAGCATTTTCCACGAGCGGCTGCAAGAGCATCTTCAAGACAATCCTCCGCCGGATCGAAGGTTCAATTTCGATCGAATAATCAAGGATATCCTCATAACGGATTTTCTGGATTTTTAAATAGCTTCGGATATGAGACTCCTCTTCCTCTATCGTAACAAATTCCCGTCCTCCCGAAAGGACCGTACGGAAGAAATCGCTCAGGTCGGTTGTCATCTCAACCACCTGACGATTGTTTCCGCCTTCCGCCATCCAGACAATGGAATCCAGTGTGTTATAGAGAAAATGCGGACTGATCTGCTCCTGAAGGAGCCGCAGCTCCAGCTCACGCAGATTTTTCTGCTCCTGTCTTGTCTTATCCAGAAGACGGCGGATACGGTCACTCATCTGATTGAAGGCCTGCGCCAGAACACTGATCTCCTCCAGACCTCCTGTCCAGGCCCGCGCATCCAGATTTCCGCTGCCGAGCTGTTCCGCAGTCTGTCTCAGTTCCCGTAATGGATCTGTGATCGATCTTGTGATTGCCGCGGAGCAGCAGCTTCCGACGATCAGTACCATTGCCAGAAGGGCCAGATATCCCTGCATCCGGTCCGCCATTTTCAGCTTCAGTTCATTCTGCAGATGCTCCATATTGATGGTCTCATAATAGATATACTGTGTAATATATTCCTGGATCATGGAACAAAGTCCCTGGATATCATTCTCCCAGATACTGACATTTTCATCGTATTTTCCGCCTTCAGCGGAATTCGCGATCATTTTATCCACAGCCCGCTCCAGCGAATCCAGACACGACAGGATGCCGCGGATCTTAATATCACAGTCTGACCCTGCTTCCCGGTCGATCGTTTTTTCAAAGGCCTGTCTTGCCGACGCGATCAGGCTATGTGGATTTTTGACAACAGTCGCATACTTGGTCGTTCCCTCCACAATATCTCCGTTTTCAAACTGCCCGGCATCGATCAGACCGATCATAACCCGATACATCGAATATTCCATATCCGCTTTAAAAGACAGATTATAATTATTCGCGATCTTCAGATTTTCCATGATTCCGTCGTAGGCGCCGGAATACGATTCGAACATATTCTGTATTCCCAGCACCATGCCGGTAAGCGGAATTGCAATGACAAACAGGAGAAAAATCAGCCGCGCGCGCAAAGACAGGACCGCTCGTTTTCGATTGGTCTGTTCCGGTCTGAGCGTTCGGATCTCATTTTGTTCTGTACATTCTTTTATATCCATATTCCCCCTCAGCTTTATTCCTGACGAAGCTGACTGGCCTTATAATCCTTTGGTGACTGGCCCATAGCTTTTTTAAAGGCGGCACTGAAATAATGAGCGTCATTGTAGCCAACCTGCTCTCCGATCTCTGCTGTACGGTAAGAAGTACACTTAAGGAGCTCACATGCACGCTCCATGCGCACCTGGGTCAGATATTCCACAAAATTCTGCCCGGTTTCCTGCTTAAAGATTGAGCTGAAATAGCTTGGACTGACTCCGATATGTGCAGCAATCTGGTTCAGAGAAAGGTCGCCCTGGTTAAAATGCTCACGTATAAAATTCTTTGCATCCCGGATCACACTTCCGTAGCGATCCTGTGAAACACCGTCTCTCGCCTGCAGCGCAATCCGGAATTCTTCCTTGAGATACTCCTTTGTCATTTCAACATTTCCTATTACCTTCGGAACCATCTGAATGTTGACAGCCTGCTCCGGAATATCGGACAGCTCTGCCTTAATTCTTTTTAAGAATTCCTGTATACAATAGAAAATATCCATGGTCATATACTGCCGCAGAAGCAGGGACTGATAATTATGTTCTCCGATTGCTGCGAAATACTCCTCCACAAATGCATCACATTCATCGACAGAGCCAAGCTTGAGAAAATCACTGACAAGCTTCCTGTCTACGCCCTTATAGTCTGTCTGATCCAGAAACTCTGTGTACTTTTCATAACTGACAAAATAGCGTTCCAGAAGCCTGGACTTTTCCTGCTCCTCTAAAATTGCGTCGGCCGCCTTGCGGAGGGCCTCGATCAGACCGGCGGAAGTAACCGGCTTTAACAGATAATCATTGATCCCGATCTTGATCGCTTCTTTCGCATATTCAAATTCATTGTAGCCGCTGAGGATAATGATCTTTGTCGCGGGAAGTGCTTTTTTCACCAGCCTGCTCAGCTGCAGCCCATCCATAAACGGCATTTTAATATCCGTTACCAAAATATCCGGCTTTGTTTTCATGATCAGCGGGTATGCATATTCCCCGTCCCCTGCTTCTCCGACAAATTCAAAACCATTGGCATTCCAGTCTATATGATCCCGAATCCCACGCCGGATGATTGCCTCATCTTCTACCAGAAATACTTTTACCATATCGTTATCCCCCCGGATCCGCCTCTCATAAAAAACTTTAATCTATATTTATTTATATTAACCCATTCTGTCTAAAACCGCAAGAAAGTTTCACAATCAAGAAAGGGCAGGCTTACCATAGTCTCTACCCTATGGCAGCCTGCCTTTCTTTTCATTTTAATAATTCAATAATTTACTGGATAAACAATGTATTGACATCCAGGGGCTCATCAATCATGCCGGACTCCAGCATAAAATCTGCGGTTTTCTGGAAGCCTTCCTTGTCATCGTCGCTGATGTCCAGGGAGAAATCGTAGTAGCCGTACATCTCTTTGACAGCTTCCTCATCCAGATCCAGTTCCTTGGCCACGATACTTATGGTCTCATCCGGATTCTCTTTCATGAAGTCTGCGATCTCCTGCTGGGATTTCTTCAGCTGCGCAATAACTTCCGGATGCTCATCATAGAATTTCTGTGTGGTTGCTACTGCAATGATGGCTTTGATAAGGCCCTCACCGTCGGTTACCTTGTGGCAGCCCTGCTTCTCTGCGTTGTAAGCAGCTGCGCCTGCCAGTAAAGCTACATCTACGCTGCCGCCGTCCAGACCGGCTTTTGCATCCGGAATGCTCATATTCACGTAATTGACATCATCCAGGGTCATATCCGCCTGTGCCAGGTAAGATACTAACAGCTCATGCAGGTTGGTTCCGGTCGGGCCTGCAATGGTCTTGCCCTTTAAGCTTTCCGGGCTGTTTAAGGTATCATCCTTAGAATACATGCAGAATGCCTTCGGAGAACGGCTATACATATTTAATACCTTGATATCCGCGCCGTTTGCTGCAGACAGGATCACGGAAGTTGCACCAACTGCATACAGAACCTGCACATCACCAGATGCCAGCGCCTGAGTCTGGTCTGCTCCGGAAGTCAGCTCCGCGTAATCTGTGGTAATGCCCATCTCTCCGAAGTCCTTTGCAAAGATACCCTGATTCTTCTCGATGATGGTCGGTACGTTCAACGGGGAGGTAACGTAGGTAAATACCAGCTTGTTCAGATCCGATTTTGCTGTCTCACTCTCCTCTGCGGTAGTTTCTTCTACAGTGGTCTCCTCTGCCACGCTCTCAGCGGCAGTGCTCTCTGCCTCAGTCTCTTTTTGGGAGCTGCCGCATCCGGTCAGGGATGATACGGTCATGCATGCCGCAAGACCCAGTGCAATCCATTTTCTCATAATTGTGTTCCTCCTCTAGTTCATAAAATTTAAGTTGTTTATAATATCCCGTTTCAGGGAAATAAAACCGTCATTCAGGAGATTTCGCTCCTCTGCCGGTGTCTCCACCGGGTAAACTTTCTTCACCAGCCCTTTTTCAATGACCACGATCCGGTCTCCCAGAATCAATGCCTCATCAATGCTGTGGGTTACAAACAGGATGTTGCTGTGTTTTACCTTCTGCACCCGAAGAAGCTCTTTCTGCATCTGTTCCCTGGTGAAATAATCAAGAGCCGCAAATGGCTCATCCATCATGATAAAGTCCGGCTCGTAGGCCAGTGCCCTGGCAATGGCCGTCCTCTGCTTCATACCGCCGGAAAGCTGGGACGGATAAGCTTTCTCAAAGCCGGAAAGTCCCACGGTCCCGATCAGAGCCTGAATTTTTTCTTTATCCTGCTCCGCTTTTTTCAGGCCAAACACCACATTGTCCCAGACCGTCAGCCATGGCATCAGCCGAGGCTCTTGAAACACAAAGGCCGTCTTGTGATTTCCTTCCCACAGTACTTCTCCGGAGTCAGCCGCCTCCAGGCCACCGGTCAGCCGCAGAAGCGTAGTCTTGCCGCAGCCGCTCTGCCCCAGAATTACCGTGATCTGGCCCTGCGGAATGTCCAGATCAATGCCATTTAAAACCGGTACATTCCGGTCTTCCACCTGATAAGATTTCCGTATATTTTTCAGTTTAATTCCAGCCATTTTCTCCGGATCCTTTCAAAAAGATACTGATGAGCGCACCGAAGATCCGGTCCGTCACATAACCCACAACCCCAATCACCAGAATGCCCACAATAACCTTATCCGTGCGGGACATCTGCTGTGCAAAGAGGATCATATGCCCAAGTCCTGTGGATGCTGCCACCATCTCCGCACCGATAATGGCGCGCCAGCTGTAACCAAGTCCAATGCGCATGCCCACCAGAATATCTGCCATGGCGTAGGGAAGCACAATACGAAAAAACTTTTGTCGCTCGGAATATTCAAACACAGTGCCGACCTCCAGAAGCTTCTTGTCACAGCTGGTAAAGCCCTTTACAATATTTAAATACATTGGAAAGAACGAAGCCAGTACAATAATGACTGTCTTGGTAGTCTCCCCAATACCACACCACAAAATCAGAAGCGGAATCATGCTGAGAGGCGGCACGTTGCGGAAAAACTGGACTGCATGTTCATAGTAACCGGAGATTCCCGGAAACAGTGCCCGGAACATGCCAAGCACAAAGGCCAGCACAAAGGCAATAGCAAAGCCCTTCAGAACACGCAGGAAGCTGATGCCGATATCCCGTGCCAGTTCCCCACTCTGCAGCATTTTCAAAAAGCTGCGGAAAACCTTTTCCGGCGGCGGAAGAACATAGGCACTTAAAATTTCAGTCTTGCAGACCAGATACCAGATGACAAATACAATAACCACACCGGCCAAGGGCTGCGACCAGGATTTGATTGTCTTATTCATCGTACTCCATCTCCCATATGGCAGCCCTGACGGCAATAGAGAAGTTCCAGGAGCAGCGGACTGCGCTCTGTCCCAGCCGTATCCTCCTTCAACTTCCGTTCTCCTGACTCTGTGTCCTGATTTCCCACACCAGCAATTCCAGCCATCATCCTGTCTGCCGTTTTCTGCGCTTCCGACATTGCCGCGTTCTGCAGATACGCTTCGATTGCTTCCTGTCCGCTCAGACTGAGTACCGGCACTGACAACCCTGTAAAAAATCCCGGTGGAATCGGGCTGGCCTCCGGTGCCGGCTCCAATGTTTCTCCAAGTTCCGAAAGAAAGTCCTTCCAGCTCACAAAACGTGTCCGTGGCAGCTCCAGCGCATTTCCCTTCTCTGCCAGAATCCTGCACGGGGTCGTGATAATTTTTCCCCCATCTGCCAAATCCGAACGCGCACTCAGTTCTCTGGCGCAATGAATCAGGATTGGTTCAATATCAGCCACCTGAATGGAAAGGTTTTCTTCCTCATTATATCGCTCAATCAGATTCACTGCTTCCGGGCACCTGGCATCTGCCACGGTTCCATTGGCTTGCTCCATCCGTTCTTTGTACTTCTCCAGCACCATAGCGCCCCAATCCTCCCGGCAGCGCACTTGCGTGAGCTGATGTTCTGTTAAAATTCGTTTTAAAGCCTGCTCCGATACCATACGTTCTGATACCGGATTAATCCATAGGTATGTCAAATGATTCTCCCTCGCTGTGTTGTCTCTGTTGTCGTTGTTTCCTGTTTCGAACTCTGTAAATTTTTTTACAATTAGCGTTAGCTAACCAATGTCGAATAGCATACCAAACTTGTAGGAACTTGTCAATAGCAGAATTTCTCACTTAGAAAACACTGAGAAACATCCAATGGCGTTCCCACAACTTTCGCAGGATGTCATTTCCTGTAAAAAAAAATCCAGACATCTCTGTCTGGACCAATATGACCTCGCCGGGAATCGAACCCGGGTTTACGCCGTGAGAGGGCGTCGTCTTAACCGCTTGACCACGAGGCCGTATTAAATTTATGAGGCATGTACCCTCAAAACCACATATTGAATTTCATCCGTTTTCTTACCTAAACCGTCTTGGTTAAGCCCTCGACCTATTAGTGACAGTCAGCTACATGTGTTACCACACTTCCACCTCTGCCCTATCTACCTCGTCGTCTTCAAGGGGTCTTACTACTTGCGTATGGGATATCTCATCTTGAGGGGGGCTTCACGCTTAGATGCCTTCAGCGTTTATCCCGTCCCGACTTGGCTA
>NZ_DBFCCJ010000021.1:0-71338 GCF_048380235.1 Ventrimonas sp.
ACGCAGGGCGTGCGAGTTTGGGTCGCAGGTCTGACAATAAGCGGCGCAGTGAACAAAGCGCAAAATTCCACCGTTTCTGCGTTTCTGTACGCGGTTTCCGGAACTTCGGACCTTTTAGTGGTTCCGTCTCAATATTTTTATTTCAGAATACGATCCGCACCGTGGTTCCTTCGCCCAGTGCGCTCTTAAGC
Source organism: Ventrimonas sp. (assembly GCF_048380235.1). Classification (NCBI taxonomy): domain Bacteria; kingdom Bacillati; phylum Bacillota; class Clostridia; order Lachnospirales; family Lachnospiraceae; genus Ventrimonas; species Ventrimonas sp. Next base: position 192 of record NZ_DBFCCJ010000021.1, read on the forward strand.
TCCACCTTTGCCTTATGATAAATGGCTCCATGCTTTACAATGGAGAGTCCCAGACCGGTTCCTCCGATCTGGCGGGAGTGGCTTTTGTCTACCCGGTAAAAGCGCTCAAAAATACGGGCCTGGTCGTCCACCGGAATACCGATGCCGTCATCCTCGACAGTCAGCACCGGATGTTCCTTGGCCACAGACACATTAACCTCCACCTCACCAAACGGTTTGTTATACTTAATGGCATTGTCACAAAGATTGTAGATCATTTCATCGAGGATCTGCGGATTGCCGTTTACTACCGTCGGCTTTCCGGTAAGCATCAGAGTGATCTGATTTTTCTTTGCCACATCCTGCAGGCGTTTTACCACATCCGATGCGATCATATGCAGATCCACCGGCTGCTTTTCCAGCTGGGCTTTTTCTTCGTCAAGCTGGGACAGGCGGATAATATCACCCACCAGGGTAATGAGGCGCTGCGCCTCCTGATAGATCTTGCCCGAGAAACGGCCCATATCGGACGGCTGAACCAGCCCGTTCATCATGATCTCGGCATATCCGGAAATTGAGGTGAGCGGAGTTTTCAGCTCGTGTGAGACGTTGGCGGTAAATTCCCGGCGAAGCTCTTCCCGGCTCTGCTGCTCGGTGACATCGAGGATGACGACCACCGCACCGCTTCTTTCCTCTGACTCTGCAACCGGATTGGCAATGATCTGATAATGGCGGTTACCCACATCCAGCATCTGCTCGCAGTGGGAACCCTTTAAGGCGCCGTCTACCACCTGTCGGAATTTCTCAGATCGGTTGAGGCTGATGATATTGATATTGGCCTTGTGATCCTCTGTCTGCTCCACCGGAATTCCCAGCAGCCTCGTGGCACTCTTATTGTAGGACATGACATCGCCTCTGCTGTCCACGACAAGAAAGCCCTCCTGCATGTTTTCCGTGATCGCAGAGAATTCCTCCTGCTTTTCCCGTAGGATCTGCATTTGCCCACGGATGGTTTCTTTCTGCTTTTCCAGGCGGCGTACCAGCGGAGCCAGCTCATCGTAAACCTCACCGGCCTGCAGATTGTCCGGATCCATCTTGTTGATCGGTGCTATGATCCGCTTTGTCTGAAGCTCCGCCAGGATCAGCACACCAAACACAATGAGAATACCCATGGCGATCATGACCGGAACGGTATGAAAGACCGTGGCCAGTGCGCTTTTTGTGGTACTTGCTACCCGGATCACGCTTCCATCGCTCAAACGGGCTGCGTAATAATAGGTCTGCTCCGCAAGGGTTCTGGATGTGCGGACGCTCTGTCCCCGGCCGTTTTTGAATGCCGCAGCGATCTCCGGCCGGTCTTTATGATTTTCAAGGCTTTCACTGTCTGCAAAGCTGTCATAGAGCACCGTACCGTCCTGAGCAACCCAGGTGATCCGGTTCTCACTGTTACCGTCTCCGCGGCTCTTTAAGTGTGCCAGGTAATCTTCTCCGGACACCTCCATGGCAGATTCCAGATAACGGACCTCCGTCATAACGGAATGACGCATCTGGGTCTGCAGATCCTGGCATAACAGGAGCGCTGTGATCAGTGCAGATACAACCATGGTCAAAAGCGCTACCAGACACAGATTCCAGTAGATTTTTCTTTTGATTTTCATGTTTCATCCTCCAGCTTATAGCCGACTCCGCGGATGGTCTCAATGCAGCGGCTGGCCTCGCCAATCTTCTGTCGTAATGTCCGGATATGGACATCCACCGTGCGGGTTTCTCCGTCAAAATCATAACCCCATATTTTGGATAACAGCTGATCTCTGGTTAAGACCATGCCCTTGTTTTCAATCAGATAACAAAGCAGTTCAAATTCCTTGAAGGTGAGATTGACGATCTGACCGTCAACCATGACCACGTGCCGGTTTAAATCCACATGGATGGCGCCGGCCTCACAGCTGTCCGCCCGTTTTTCCGGCTCGGTCCGGCGCAGAAGCGCACGTACTCTGGATACCAGCTCCATCATGCCAAATGGCTTTGGTATATAGTCATCGGCACCGCTGTCCAGCCCTACCACCTTATCATATTCGGTTCCCTTTGCAGTCAGCATGATGACCGGAAGGCGCCTGGTCGGACCATTATCCCGAAGCTTTTTCAGGATGGTCAGGCCGTCCTCGTCGGGCAGCATAATATCCAGAAGCACCAGGGATGGATATTCCTGCTTCATGGCATTCCAGAAATCCTTTGCGCAGGGAAAGCCCTTTGCCGTAAGTCCTGTGGTCTGCAAAGTGTAGATTACCAGTTCCCGGATACTTTCATCGTCTTCAACCAGATAGATCATTTCTGTTCTCCTTCTATTCCAGATGGGTTCCCGTGATGGAATATTCCACCCACTCTGCAATATTCGTTGCATGATCTCCGATCCGCTCAAAGTACTTGGCGATCATCAGCATGTCAATGCAGAATTCACCCTGTTTTTCATCAATATTTCCGGAACCCAGCATGCCGATCAGTTCCTGTTTTACCTTTCCGAAAAGCTCATCGACCACATCGTCATACTGAACCACTTCTTTTGCGATGTTCAGATCACGCTTTACATAGGAATCGATGCTCTGGGTCACCATGCGCATGGTAGCGTCTGCCATATCACGGATATGAAGACGGCTCTTTGCCTCGCGGTCATCCACAAAGCCGCAGATCTCTGCAATATCCGATGCCTGATCGCCGATTCGTTCCATATCAGAGATCATTTTCAAGGCTGAGGAAACCTGGCGCAGATCCTTTGCCACCGGCTGCTGCTGCAAAAGCAACCGCATGCAGAGATTCTCGATATCGCGCTCCTTCTGATCGATCTCATGATCGACTTTGTAGACCTCTTCCGCAAAATCTCCCTCTCCCATCAGGGTGCGGGACGCATAGGAAATGGCATCCTCACAGAGGGCCCCCATACGGATCAGCTCTACATTCAAAAGCTCTAACTGTTCATCAAATCGATTGCGCATATCAACCAAACCTCCCCGTAATGTAATCTTCTGTCTTCTTATTCTTCGGCATGGAGAAGATCTGCTCGGTCTCACCGAACTCGATCACTTCACCCAGCAGGAAGAAGGCGGTCTTGTCGGAGATTCGTGCTGCCTGCTGCATATTATGGGTTACCATGACGATAGTATAGTCTTTTTTCAGTTCTACTGCAAGGTCTTCAATCTTGGATGTGGAGATCGGGTCCAGTGCAGAGGTCGGCTCATCCATCAAAAGCACCTCCGGCTGTACAGCCAGGGCTCTCGCGATACACAGACGCTGCTGCTGTCCTCCTGAAAGTCCGAGGGCGCTCTTTTTCAGTCGGTCCTTTAACTCATCCCAGATTGCCGCGTCACGCAGGGATTTCTCTACAATGTCATCGAGCTGCGCCTTGGAATGGATGCCGTGGGTACGCGGGCCGTAGGCAATATTGTCATAAACGCTCATTGGAAACGGATTCGGTTTCTGGAATACCATACCAACCCGTTTTCTCAAAAGATTGATGTCCATGTCTCCGTAAATATCCTCACCGTCTAAGAGGATGCTTCCGGTGATGCGGCAGCCCTCGACCAGGTCATTCATGCGGTTTAAGGATTTCAATAAGGTAGATTTACCACAGCCGGATGGACCGATAAAAGCTGTAATCTCGTTGGCCTGGATGTTCAGATTGATTCCCTTTAAGGCTTTAAAATCGCCGTAATACAATTCCATATTGCTGATTGTGAGCTTATCCATTTTGTTCTCCTTTTAAGCAGCCTTTCCGGACACTTTCTTTGCGATAAATCCGGATACTGCGTTGATGCAGACTACGATCACCAGCAGGACAACTGCGGTGGCGTAGGACTGGTTGGTATAAAGTCCCTCATTGGTCAGCACATACATGTGTACTGCCAGAGTACGGCCTGAGCCGAATAGGTTGGATGGAATACCTGCAACGGTTCCCGCTGTATACATCAGTGCCGCAGTTTCGCCTACAATACGGCCGACTGCCAGAATGATACCTGCCAGAATTCCAGGTACTGCCGACGGCAGAACTACCTGGAAAACGGTGCGGAGACGTCCGGCTCCAAGGCCAAAGCTTCCTTCCCGGTAAGAATCCGGGACAGCTTTGAGAGCCTCCTCCGTGGTTCTCATGATCGTCGGAAGGATCATGATCGCCAGCGTCATGGCACCTCCCAGGATGGTGTAAGACCAGCCCAGTGCCACGGCAAATAAAAGAAATCCAAACAGACCATATACAATAGAAGGAATGCCGGTCAGGGTCTCAGCGGTAATCCGCACAATGCTCACGAGCCGGTTGCCGCGCTTCGCATATTCTACCAGGTAGATGGCTGCGAAAATGCCGAGAGGAACTGCGATCAGCAGAGAAAGCCCTGTCATGACTATCGTGTTGACCAGAGCCGGCATCAGGGATACATTTTCCGTTGTGTATTCCCATGCGAACAGGCTCGGAGTCAGATAGGGGATTCCCTTGATCAGAATATACGCGATTAAAAACAGCAGTGTCAGCACTGTCAGAAGTGCAGATACCGATACCAGAAGTAAAAGCACCAGTGACAGCGGACTGCGTTTATAGGATTTCAACCGCTGACCAATGGTCTGATGGTTGATTGCCTGAATTTCCATATTTTTCTTTTCCATAGCTGCTTCCATTATGCATTCGCCTTTCTGCTGATGATTGAAAACGACAGGTTAATGATCAGAATGAATACAAAGAGAACTACCGCCGTGGCGATCAGCGCTTCCCGGTGTAAGTCCGTTGCATAGCCCATTTCCAGAACAATGTTGGCAGTCATGGTGCGGACACCTTGAAGGATACCCTTCGGCATACGTGCCTGGTTTCCGGCTACCATAATGACGGCCATGGTTTCGCCGATGGCGCGGCCCACACCCAGGATCACACCGGCCAGGATACCGGATTTTGCTGCCGGGAGTGTTGCAAAGAATACGCTGCGCTCATGGCTGGCTCCCAGTGCCAGAGAACCCTCATAGTAGCTGGACGGCACCGCATTGATGGCAGATTCCGAAACACCGATGATGGTCGGCAGGATCATGATTCCGAGCAGGATCGATGCAGTCAGCATGCTTTTTCCGCTTCCGCCAAAAAGCTGGGATACGACCGGCACGATAACGACCATACCGAAGAAGCCATATACAACCGATGGAATACCTGCCAACAGATCGATCGCCGGTTTTACTACCTTATACACCGGCTTCGGACAGAATCTTGACATAAATACCGCCGTCAGGATTCCGATCGGCACACCAATGAGGACCGCGCCCGCAGTGACATAAATGCTGCCGAGGATCATAGGCAGAATACCGAAGATATTGTTGCCCGGCTTCCACTTTTCACCGGCCAGAAACTGGAATATGCCAATCTTTCCGATGGCCGGAATTCCGTTTGCGAAAAGGAAGACACAGATCATGGCCACACACAGAATGGATACGCAGGCACTCAGCAGAAACACCATATGCATAAGCTGTTCTTTCAGATTTTTCATGATTCTCACTTTCTTTCTGTTGCCGGGAGAAGAAATTACATCATATCCGGCATGCTTTACATAGAAACAGGGCCGCAGTGTTATTTCGTCACGGGTTATATCCTGCCACAACGATGTCTTCCTGCTGCCCTGCTTCCTGTTTTTTCGTTTCAGTAGCGTTCTGGCAGACTGCTATTCACAGTCATGCTGTTTACTGAACATCTGCCCAGTCGGTGATCTCGCCTGTGAAGATGTCCTTTACGTTCTCGCTGGTCAGCTCGCTAACCGGGCTCTCATTGTTGACTACGACTGCAATACCATCCATAGCGATGACAGTCGGGGTTAAGCCGGCTTCCAGCTCGCTGTCCTTTAAGTCTCTGGATGCCATACCGATATCACATACGCCCTCGATCGCAGAGGTCATACCTGTGGTAGAATCAGACTGCTGAACCTCGATCTCAACATCCGGGTTTACAGCTGCATAGGCCTCTTTCAGCTTCTCCATGACCGGAGTTACAGAAGAAGAACCAGCTACAACAACCTTGCCCTTTAAGCCGGTAGCGGTGTATGCACCCTCATTGCCCTGGCTGATATAACCGTTGTCCTCAACCACCTTCTGGCCATCCTCGCTCATGATGAACCTGATGAAATCAGAAGCAGCATCACTTAAACCATCCTTGACTGCAATGTTGAATGGACGTGCTACCTTGTACTCGCCTGCCTTGATAGCATCTACCGTTGCATCTGCACCATCGATGGCAACTGCTTTTACGGTATCATTTAAGGAACCCAGAGAAACATATCCGATAGCGCCCTTATTGCCTGCGATAGTGGTCATCATAACGGAGGTACTGTTGGTGATCTCAGCATCTTCGGTGGTGTTGTCTACCTTCTCGCCAGCATCATTCTTGCTCTCAATGCCGAACAGCTCGATGAATGCGCCTCTGGTACCGGAACCATCCTCACGGGAAACTACGGTAATCGGGCCCTCTGCCTTGCCGCCGGCCGGCTCAGTGGCCTCTGCCTTAGTGTCAGACGCAGAACTTGCTGCCTCGGTTGCTGCAGCAGTCGTCTCTGCCGGTTTGCTTCCGCCGCATGCTGTCAGGCTCGCAATTGTCATACCCATTGCTAATACCATTGCTAATGTTTTCTTCATAATACGTTCTCTCCTCTTCTCTCTGTTTATGAATATTCTTTATTACGTTCTATGTTATCGTGGCTTTCATGTTCTCCATCTCTCAACCACAACTGCATTGTAAAATCCGAATGTAAAATCAAAAAGAGGGGGAATGTAAAATCGGTGTAAAACCGTTTAACAATCAAAAAAAATCCCGTGAAGCCGCATTTTCTGCGGTCTCACGGGTCTGTAATAAATTACATATAAATTATTCGTACAGCGGATATTTCTCGCACAGCTTGGTTACTTCGCCGCGGATGTAATCTGCCTTGTTCTCGAAATCGGTTGCTGCCAGCCAGATGCACTCTGCGATCTTCGGCATATCCTCTTCCTTTAAGCCGCGGGTAGTAACAGCCGGGGTTCCGATGCGGACACCGGAGGTTACGAACGGGCTTCTCGGCTCATTCGGAACAGTATTCTTATTCAGGGTAATGAAGACTTCATCACAACGGTTCTGAAGCTCCTTACCGGAGATGTCCATGCCGCGCAGGTCTACTAACATTAAGTGGTTGTCAGTGCCGCCGGTTAAGAGTTTAAATCCCTTCTCCACCAGTGCTGCTGCCAGTGCCTTTGCATTCCTGCGGACCTGCTTCTGGTACTCGGTGAATTCCGGCTTTAATGCCTCACCCAGGCAGACTGCCTTTGCTGCGATCACATGCTCTAACGGACCGCCCTGGGTTCCCGGGAAGATGGCTTTGTTGAAGTTGAACTTGTCAGCAGACTCCTTGCTTGCTAGGATCATGCCGCCTCTCGGTCCGCGCAGGGTCTTGTGAGTGGTGGTGGTTACCACATCTGCGTACGGGATCGGGCTCATATGCTCGCCTGCTGCTACCAGACCTGCGATGTGTGCCATATCTACCATTAAATATGCGCCAACCTTGTCTGCGATTTCGCGGAACTTCTTGAAGTCGATTTCTCTTGCGTATGCGCTTGCACCTGCAAGGATCAGTTTTGGCTTGTGCTCAACTGCCAGACGCTCTACCTGGTCGTAATCGAGGAAGCCTTCATCGTTAACACCGTAGGACACGATGTTGAAGTAAAGGCCGGAAAAGTTAACTGGGCTTCCGTGGGACAGATGGCCGCCATGGTCAAGGCTCATGCTTAACACCGTATCTCCCGGTTTTAACATTGCCAGGAATACTGCCATGTTTGCCTGTGCGCCGGAATGCGGCTGAACGTTTGCGTACTCACAGCCAAACAGCTTCTTTGCACGCTCAATTGCGATAGTCTCTACCACGTCTACATACTGACATCCACCATAATAACGCTTTCCGGAATAACCCTCTGCGTATTTGTTGGTCAGCACGGTTCCCATTGCCATCATGACCGGCTCAGATACGATATTTTCTGAAGCGATAAGCTCCAGATTTCTTCTCTGACGTGCGGCTTCCTGCTCAATTGCCTTGCCGACTTCCGGGTCATAGTTTTCGATAAATTTCATTACCTCATTAACCATGGGCTTTGTCTCCTTTTCCGCAAATACCCTCTCTGATACCTTTCAGGCAGTTGCTTTCCTTTGCATTTGTTGTGACACAACGATTCCCGTAGAATACAGGCCGCCACGTTGTGACAAAGGCACTGGTCAGCCCAGCGCCTTCGCGGTTATTTACGCTCGATTATAGTACAGCGTTTTCTAAGTGTCAAGCAATTATGAGTCTGTACAAAAAATTGTGAGAATCATAAAGAAAAATCTTTAAGAATGCAGTTTGTACGCCCGCACCACGATCTGCAGTGTCCGGTTTCCATTGTACTCATTGATATCCGGATAGTAGATCACATCGATACTTCTGCTTTGCTTTGCTTCTTCCACAAACTGATCTGCCACGGTAAACACCATGGCCTCCATAGGACGGCCCTGTTCGGTTACCACCGTCATGCGGACCGCATTGTTGTTTCGTCCGATGGCACGCACGCTTCGGATGCGGAGATTCTTCTGGGCAAACTGAGGCTTTTCGTTTCCTTGGCCGAAGGGTTCCAGGCCCTTCAGTTCATTGACCAGTGCTTCCGATATGTATTCCAGCGGCATTGCCACATCGATCCAGATTTTCGGGATGAAATCCTCTTTGGTGAGCTGGGACTGCTCATTTAAACGGCGGCGGAACTCATCGATATTCTCTTCCTTTAAAGAAAAGCCGGCTGCCATGGGATGGCCGCCAAATTTCAGGAGCAGATCCTGCACGCCGCACAGGGCCTGATACATATGGTAGCTCTCTATAGAGCGCCCGGAGCCCTTCACACAGTCCTCACCCCTTGTCAGTACAAAGGAGGGCTTGTTGTAGGCCTCCCGCACCCGCCCGGCAATGATCCCGGCCAGAGACTCATGACAGTCCGGCAGATAAACCACCAGCACATCATCGTCCGCAAGCTCAGCATCCACCTGCTCAAAGGCCTGCTCCATGCCGGACTGGGTCATATCCTTGCGTTCCTCGTTGAGGAGTTTTAACTCTGCGGCCATTTCTTCAGCACGGGAGCTGCACTGCATTTCCGAACCCGGACGCTTCTCCAAAAGCCCGCTCATACTTCCGCTGACATTCGATTCCTCACAGAGCAGAAGCTCCAGCGCCAGCTGCGCAGTCTTTAATCGTCCGCTGGCATTCAGGCACGGCCCGATCACAAATCCGATATGGTAGGCCGTCAGGTCATAGATGTCCAGCCCGCAGGCTTCCACCAGGGCGCGCAGCCCGACACTGGCTGTGTGCGGGATCTGCTTTAATCCCCAGCGCACGATGATGCGGTTTTCGTCCTGCAGCTTCATGACATCACCCACGGTGGCAATGGCCGCAAACTCCAGCATATCTTTCCATTCCTGCTCTGGAATTCCGTTCTTTTCGTAGAGCACCTGTACCAGCTTGTAGGCCACCACACCGCCGCAGATGCCGGCAAACGGATACGTGCAGTCATCCCGGTGGGGATTTACCACCGCATCCGCTTCCGGCAGGACCTGACTGCCATCCTCATCCCGTACCACCTCATGGTGATCTGTCACAATGACTGTCATGCCCAGTTCTTTGGCCAGATGCACCTGCTCCAGGGCCGCAATGCCGTTGTCGCAGGTGACAATGGTATCGATTCCTTCTTCCTTCGCCTTGCGGATGATGGATTCGTTGATGCCATAGCCATCCCGGATGCGCTCCGGGATCTGGTAGTCCACGTCTGCACCGCAACGGGTCAGGCCGCGGTATAAAAGATAGGTAGAACACACTCCGTCAATATCGTAATCACCGACAATCCGGATACGGACACCCGCCCGGATTTTTTCAAGGATCAGGGCCGCTGCCTTATCCATATCTTTCATGAGATGCGGATCATAAAGCTGGTCCAGGGTACCGTTTAAATAACGGTCAATGGCTTTTTCTCCCTCCACATCGCGGTTTCTTATGATACGGGCCGTTACCGGGCTGATGTGAAACCGGGCGGCAATCGCGTTAAAATCTGCCCGCTTGGTCTGAAGCATCCAGACAGATTCCTGATTATTTCTCATATATTGCAGCAATTCCTTTCGTAAAACAAAATATAAATCACGTATCGCTCATTATAGCATATCTCCGGTTTCATTTCCATGCGCAGGGCTGCTTCCTGTTTCTTTTGTGCATTGCATTCAGAACCCCAATGGGATATACTGTTACTGTTCCGGCAAAACTTTCAATATACGATGTGGTTTTGTCCAGGCGCAATTACAAAAGGAGAAGCTTAGGTATGAGTAACAATAAGGAAAAATCCGACTCCGGCAACTTCCTGGTCCAGGGGAGTATTCTGGCCGCGGCCGGTATCATTGTCCGTTTTATCGGACTGCTCTACAAGATTCCCATGACCCGGGCCATCGGCGATGAGGGAATCGGTTATTATAACACCGCATACGAAATCTACAACATTGGACTGATCCTGTCCTCCTACAGCCTGCCGCTGGCAATCTCCAAGCTGATCGCGGCACGGCGTGTGCACGGCAAAAACCAGGATGTGCAGCGGGTCTTTCAGGCCGGACTGCTCTTTGGTCTTGTGGCCGGGGGCCTAATGACCACGATTTTACTATTTGGCGCAGACTGGATCACGGTTCATATCTTCAACAGCCCCAACAGCGCCCTGCCATTAAAGGTCATGGCACCGACCATTCTGGTGTTTTCCGTTATGGGCGTGGTGCGCGGCTATTTCCAGGGTCTTGGCAACATGGTGCCGACCTCAATTTCCCAGGTCATTGAGCAGGTTGTCAATGCCATCATCAGTGTGGCTGCCTCCTTCACCTTCATGCACTGGTTCGCGAACCGGGAAACTCCGGCGGCTTACGGTGCTGCAGGCGGTACTCTGGGTACACTTTCCGGTGCACTGGCTGCCTTCGTGTTCCTGGCTCTTCTGATGTTTTTATACCGCAGACAAAATGCAAAGGCATTGCATCGTCCCCAGGCCGACCGCCTGGAAAGCTGGAATCATGTATACACGGCACTGTTTCTGACACTGACACCTATCATCCTCAGCCAGTTTGTGTATCAGTTAAGCGGTTCTGTGGATAACTCCATGTTCGGCTTCCTGATGAGTGGAAAAGGTCTGACTGAGAAAGAACGTCTCTCTCTGCTCGGCATCTACGGCGGCAAGTACCGCCTGCTTTCCAATGTACCGGTGGCAGTGGCTTCTTCCCTTGGAACTTCCATGATCCCAAGCATTGTGCGCTCCCGCGCCCAGAAGAACCACACCGATGTCATGTACAAGATCCGCCTGACCATCAAGTTCAATATGCTGATCGCCATTCCCTGTGCCTTTGGCATGGCGGCACTGGCTTCTCCGGTCCTGCGGCTCATCTTCCGCGACAGCCGGGATCTGACCAGAAACCTGCTGATGCTGGGCGCACCAGCCGTCATCTTCTTCTCCCTCTCTACCGTTACCAATGCGGTGCTTCAGGGAATTGACCTGATGAGAAAATCCGTCACCCACTCCGCCATCTCCCTGGTGATTCACGCGGCACTGGTGTATGTGATGTTAAAGTATTTAAACCTGGGCGTGTACGGCCTTGTCATCGGCAATGTGACCTTTGCCCTGGTAGTGTGTCTGCTGAACTGGCATGCTATCGGCAAAGCCCTGCATTACCGCCAGGAGGTAAGGACCACCTTCCTGCTTCCCTGTATCTGCGCGGCTGTCATGGGCGCGATCGCATTCCTGATTTATGCGCTGGTCAATAAAGTGACCGGCTATTACCAGATCGGACTCCTCATCAGTGTTCCGGTGGCTATGATTGTCTACGGCCTCCTGATCGTGCTGACCCGGACGGTAACTGCACAGGAGCTGCCGGATATGCCGTTCGGCATGCGTATCCTGCGTCTGTGCCGGAAATTTCATCTCATGTAAATTGTAAAAACAGACCCGTAAAGCTGCATTTTCTGCAGCTTCACGGGCCTGTTTTTATTTACTCCGCTCCACACTCCGTACCGTCCACAGCACAAGCACAATGGCCAGCGTCATCTGCAGCACCATGCTCACGCCCATCCACTGGCCGATAAGGAGGTTGTCTGCCTCGTTGCCGAACCAGGTTCCCACCTGTGCCCAGCTCTGATTGCTGGCGGTCAGCCGTCCGATAACCTGGCTGAAGGTGGCAATGGGGTTCAGCAGCAGCATATACAGCAGGCTTCCGGATCCGCCGGATCCCCCTCCGACTTCCGCCGATGCCAGATATTCCCCGATCCGCATCTGGTTGATATAGGTTACCAGGTAATTGATACCGCAGGTTCCTGCTGTCAGCACCGCCGTTACCGCATAAGCCGCTACCGTGGCCGCTGTAGTCCGGCGAAACAGGGCAGAACAGCACAGACCGATGCTTCCCATAAACACCGCCGCCGCAAAAAAGCAGCACACCAGAAGAATCAGATCTGATGCCGCCACACCGCCGTACACAAACACCATCGCCAGGATCGGCAGGCTGGACACCACCATAAGGGACATGGTCCCCAAGGCTGCCTCCAGCTTACCCAGCACAATATCTGCCGGTGTCATGCAGGTGGTCAGCATCAGATCCAGTGTCTGACGCTCCCGTTCTCCGCTGATGCTTCCCGCCGTCAGTGCCGGCATGATCAGGATCAGCATCAGAAATTCCAGCGACGCCACAAACATATACAGATCCAGAAAGCCTGTATACTGCACTTCTGCTGTCAGCCGTACCTGGGCCAGCGCCGAATACATGTTTAACAGTGCCACCAGCGCCAGGATCCCGTTAAAAACCAGCAGCACCAGCGCCAGTCTAAAGCTTCTGGCGCTCACCATGCACTCCCGCTTATAGACCGGATTCGTCTTCATAGGACAGCACCACCTTTTCCTTATTATGATCTGTGATCTGCATGAAGATAGACTCCAGGCTGCCCGGCTCCCGCATGAAACCGCGTACCGGAATGCCTGCCTCGATCATCTGCTTTAACAGTTCACTCTCCCGGCGCTCATCGCCGATAAATCCCACCATAATGTCTTTCTCGCAGATGGAAATGGTCCGCACCATAGGACTTTCCTTTAAAAAGGCCAGAGTCTTTTCCATCTGATCTTGCACACTGATGATGATCTGCTTTGATGTGTAGATCCGCTCCATGATCTCATCCATACTGCCGGAGAGCACCATCTTCCCGGCATCAATGATGCCGATATCCGTGCAGAGCTCAGAAAGCTCTGCCAGGTTATGGGAGCTTAACAGAATGGTCTTGCCCTGCTCATGCAGCTCCCAGACCATCTGCCTGAATTCCAGATGAGTTCTCGGATCCAGTCCGGCCGTCGGCTCATCCATGATCAGAAGCTCCGGATCATGGATCAGTGCCCTGGCCAGGCATAGTCTCTGCTGCATGCCGCGGGAAAGTCCGTCCACAAACGCATCCTTGCGCTCTCCCAGCCCAACCTGCTCTAAAAGGCTGCTGGCTCGTTTCCGTGCCGCAAAGCCCTCCAGATGGTAGCAGGCTGCAAAAAATTCCATGTATTCGGATACTTTTAAGTTGTCATACAGGCCAAAATGATCCGGCACGTAGCCAATCCGCCTGCGCAGATCCAGCGTATCCGTCAGCATATTTTTGCCATCCAGCTCCACCACGCCCTGATCCGGCTTTAACAAACCGGTCATGATCTTGATGGTGGTCGTCTTTCCGGCACCGTTTGGTCCGACAAAGCCAAACAGGGCGCCGTTCTTTATCTCCATGTCCAGTCCGTCCAGGGCATGGTAATTTCCATATTTTTTATGTAATCCCTGAATTTTTAACATCAGCGTTCCCTCCCTGCTGCCATCGGCATCGGAAGCTGAATCGCATCAAATCCTCCTCCATTGTAGGCGTAACGCACTGTCAGCGTGTTGCCCGGTGAAAGATATGGCTTTAGCTGCTCTACATCCAGCGTAGTTTCTTCCAGCTCCATTTTATCGAAATTTCCGGTCGCGTAGTTATAGAAATAAATGCTTCCGGTAAAAATACGGCTTAGGCCGTTTCCGGCTGCAGCAAATTCTTCCGAAACGCTCTCAAATGTCAGGCTCTCCACCTCGATGTCGGTTCCAAACTGATACTCCAGCGTCAGCGGTTCTGCACCGCTCATAGAGTTGGTCTCCGCATCGTAGCTGCCGCCCATTACCTTTGGTTTCTTCATGAGCACGGAACGGTAAATAGAACGGTCTCTGGAAGCATTGACCGGAATCGTCTGGGTAAGCATGGTAATGCCATAGGTCTCCTCGGACGGATTCTTTAAGAACTGGCTTTCTTCCTTCTGCGTACTGAATGCAATGACGCGGGCATCTGCCGTGTAGCCGTTTAAGTAGTTATCCAGGTAAAACCGGGTCAGATTGGAGCGCTCCACCGCCAGCATATAGCTGCGGTTGCGGATATCTGCCGAAGCGTAGGCATCCTCTCCGGAGATATGCTCTGCGGCCAGATAGGAATCACCAAGCGGATAACGGAGCAGCTCATGATCTGACAGATTTTTAGTCTCGCCGGATTCCATGCGCCCGAGCTGCACCATGTTTCCGTACAGCACAAGAGTCACATTTTCGATCGGATACGGAAACTGGTTTGTCAGACTTCCCCGGATCTGCCCCTCAAAATAATCCACCTCCCCGGTGATTCCCACCCGTCCGGTATTCTCCGTGCGCCGCTCCAGGCAGAAGTAGCGCGGTGTAAATGCAGATATATTCTGCCCCTTTACCGTCAGCCCATCCTCACTGGTCTGTATGGCGATCTGATATGGCTCATCCACATCCAGAGACTGGCCACCCACGGTGTACTGACTGCTCCGCGTGATCGGAAGCAGACGGTATCCCGGATCCAGTTCCACAGTGTATGGGCGGTTATATGGATTGCGGATATTGATGTATGTGGTATCCGTAATATAGTCATCAGTCACATCCTGAATGGCCGCATAGGTATAAAAGGTAGAACGAAAGCGGGTCGGTATGCCAAGCACATACACCAGACCGGAAAAGCCCAGAGCCATGATCACCACACCTCTGCGGTACAGATTCTGAAGGCCGCGACCGCGTAGGAACAGATAAAGTCCCGGGCCAAGAAGCAGCAGATACAGACCGGTTATCCCCACATAGAGCCAGAGATTAGGCAGCTTATCCACATCTCCTGTGTTGATGAGACCCTGAACTGCCCAGAACCGGCCGGAATTGCCGCTGTAAACCACCTCGGCAAGCTGGTTGATGCGCTCCTCCCCCAGAAGGCTGGTAAACATGTAGTCCACATAGGAGGTCTGTTTTTCGCAGAACTCTGCGATATCTCCCAGGTCAAAGGCCGCCACAGCCACCAGCCCCTGCTCCTTCGCCGCTGCCGTTAAAAGCGAAAAACCGTTGCTGGAGAGGATTACGTTGCCGCCGTGCAGCGGCACATCCACACAGGAGATCGCTAACATCCCGGCTCCCGGCTCGTTCACCGCAGTGAACTCTTCCGCCAGATTGATATGGGTAATATTCGGAGTTCCATAAGAATCGTCCAGAAGCTCCGGCGCAAAACGGCCCAGAGTGTCATCTACCCGGTCGCCGGTTCCCAGGATCAGCACACCTCCGTCCTGGACCCAGTTCATGATCGCAGCTGTCTGGGTCCCGGAAAGATCGCGGAGCCTGTAGTCATTGACCACCAGCACATCAAAAAGGCTTAAGCCTACCTCATCCTCCGGGAAATTGCTGCCGTCCAGCTCGAAAGTGCGGGTGCGCAGGGTGCTGTAGTTGATTCCCACACCATTCAGATAATGAAGCTCCCACGGTTTGTCCGACAGTACTCCCACAAAAAGCTCCGGCACATCGCGACTTACATTCAGCTTTACCTTGTGGTTCAGAAGTATGCTTCCGGAATCATCCACCAGAGACAGCACCAGCTCATCCGCCGCCGTGCCAAGCGGGATATAATAGCGCGTATCGGCAGTACCCTTTGCCTCCAGCTCCACGCTGTAATCGTAACGGTAGATCGTCTGGTCTGACTCCCGGGTCTTGATCTGCAGGGTACCCTCAACCGGAGTCTCCTGGTTATTCTGTATGGTGACATTCACCGGCAGGTAACGTCCGCCCTTGGCGCTGTCCTCATAGCCATAGCTCACACCCATACTTACCGGATCATCCTGCGCCCGGGCCGGAGCACAAAAAGCCAGACCACCCAAAAGGCCGGCAGCCACCAAACAGACTGCTATCCTTTTCAGAGGTCTGACCATCCGGATGCCTGAAAAATTTTTTTTATTCATCCACATCAAAATTCTCCAAAAAATTGTTTAAAAATGTTCCTTGTCTACATCAAAATCCACCTGCAGGGTTACCGTGAATACGGTACCGTTTAAGTCGCTCTTTACCGTAATGGTCCCGCCATGCATGTCTACGATATTTTTTACAATAGCAAGTCCAAGCCCGGTTCCGCCGGTGTGGGTGGAGCGGGACTGCTCAACCCGGTAGAATTTGTCAAAGATCAGGGGAAGCTCCTCCGCCGGGATCACATAACCATAGTTGGTCACGGAAACCTGTACCTCATCGGTATCAGCCATGACCTTCACCAGGATCCGTTTGCCCTCCGCGCCATACTTGATGGCATTGCCGATCAGGTTATCAAACAGACGGGCCAGAAGGTTGCCGTCTGCCGTGATCATCTTGGCCGGCACATTGCTCTGGAGCTCATAGGAAAGGCCCTTGTTGGCAAAATTCGGGTAGGATTCCTCTAAAAGCTGTCCCAGAAGCTTGACGATATCTACCTTAGACACGTGCATGGCCAGCTTTCCGTAATTCATCTTAGTGAATCCGAACAGATCCTCAATGAGCTTTTCCAGACGCTTGGCCTTGCTGTAGGCAATGTCTATGTATTTTTTCTGCATCTCTGGCGGCAGGACTACCGGGCCGGATAACAGCTCCAGATAGCCGATGATGGAAGTCAGCGGTGTGCGCAGGTCGTGAGCCACATTGGTGATCAGCTCATTTTTGGTGCGCTCAGATTCGCGTTCCTTATCCATCAGGCGGCGGATATCCTCCACCATCTTATTTAAGTTGGAAGCCATGGAAGAAAACTCGTCATCCCCCACTACTTCCACCTGCGTATTTAAGTCTCCATCGGAAATTCGTTCTATCGCATCGGAAATATGGCTGATATAGGCAGCAGATTTTTCCTGAAGAAGCAGAAATGTCACAGCAAAAGCCAGAATGCCGACAAGCACATAAACCAGAACCACCACTACATCCGACTGCGCCACCATATTTAAGAAAGCGCTGGACTGCTCGGAGCGTTTCGCATACTCGGCCAGCATGGTCAGGTTTGTGACCAGGAACACATCGATGAGGCAGGCTACCAGGGTGCTGTAGATGATGTTGGCTATGACCCGCGTATGATAGCGGTGGCTTAAATCACTTTTTCTGCCGTTATTTTTCAATTTTGTATCCTACCCCCCACACTGTGGTGATGATCTTGTCCTGGCGCTCGTCTTCCTTCATCTTACCGCGAAGGCGACGAATATGTACCATAACAGTGTTGTTGGCTTCATAGACCTTCTCATTCCAGACCTTCTCAAAGATTTCATCCGTGCTGAACACCTTGCCAGGGTTGGAGGCCAGAAGATAAAGGATGTCAAACTCGATCGGGGTCAGCTTGACTTCTTCATCGTACACCGTCACCTTGTGGTTGTCTTTATTGATCGTAAGGCCTCGGATGCTGATCTCGTTCTTTACGGTCTCATGCACATTGCTGTTCGGGTTTAACTGCGTGTAGCGGCGCAGCTGGGATTTAACCCGGGCTGTCAGCTCCAGCGGGTTGAAGGGCTTTACCACATAATCGTCTGCACCGGTTCCAAGACCAAGGATTTTATCCAGATCGGTGGACTTGGCACTCAGCATGATGATCGGAATGTTGTTGGTCTCACGGATCTTCTTGCACATCTCCAGGCCGTTCATACCCGGCATCATAATATCCAGAAGGCAAAGATGAATATCCTCCTTATTTAATATATCCAGACCGTCCTGGGCATTGGATGCCTTAAATACCTTATAGCCGTCGCTGACCAGATAAATTTCTACCAGATCCGCGATCTCCTGCTCATCGTCTACTACCAGAATGTTGGTTTCTGCCATGACTGATTCCTCCTCGTGTATCTATCGTTATTCGGGAAACCGCCAGGCTATGCGGATCCCGTTTTATTCTTTCTCTAGTGTACCATAAAAGAAGCCTTCCCGTCTTACTTTTTTATTACATTTCCGGTAAGAAGAGGAAAAGCCGGAAACGTCAAAAGGCGCCCCAAAAGCGGGACGCCTCTCTGAACATATTTTCAATTAGTACAGCGGGAACAGAAGCTGCGCGGAAACCGCGGTACTGATCGCTGCGATGATCATATAAGGGAAGGTAAATTTCATAACCTTTAACGGGTTGTAACCACCGGCTGCGAAGCAGACAGCTGCCTCACCGGAACCGGACGGGAAGCCCAGAGCATAGTAATTGCAGGTACCGATGATCAGAACCAGGCCTCTCGGATCCCATCCGGCTGCCAGTGCTACAGATGCCGCGATCGGGATCAGCACGGACTGGGTTGCCATGTTGGACAGGAAAGTAGTCATGATAACGGTTGCAAAGGAGAATACAAACATAACGGTTACAGAGCTTGGATTCTCACCCAGAATGGATAAGATCGCGTTTCCGATCATATCACCAGCACCGGTGGAACCGAGGGCGTCTGCCACGATCAGAACGCCAGCCAGCATCCAGGTCATATCCGCAGTCAGGCCTTTTACTGCCTCCGGAACGGAAACTACTTTAGTGTAGATCAGAACCAGAACGCCTGCGGCCGGAGCCAGATAAAGCATATTGCCAGTGTACTTGTTTAACAGCATCAGTAGCATAACGACTACGAATACTCCGTATACAATCATTTCCTGCGCATCGGTGAGCTGTTTTTCGGTGGATGTTTTCTTCAGGGCATCCTGATTGATTCCTTCTTCCTTCGGCATCAGCTTCCATGCGAACAGGCAGTAAATGGTCAGTACCACCATCGGGATGATGGCAACCTTGAAGGGATCCAGCATGGAAAGCATATACTCCGGATGATCACCGATGACTCCCTCATACATACCGTTTAAGGTAGCAAAGGTGGTAGCACCCAGGCCCACCGGGAAACGGAATTTACATCCGACCATAACACCAAGAAGCGGAAGAAGCAGACGCTTCGGTGTAATATCTCCGGCATTGTCCAGGGTTAACAGGAAAATAACCAGAATGGAGATTGCTGCGGTTGTCGGGATAAACTGAGCCATTACCATGCCGACTGCATAGAAAACAAGAATCAGGACGGTTCCGCGTTTTCCCTTTGCTGCGTTCAGCACGCTGCTGATCTTCATAACCAGACTGGTCTTGCCAAGTGCGCCACTGAGTACCAGCATCGGCGCGATCAATACAACAATCTTGTTTCCAAATCCGCCAAACGCCTTCGGAATATCTACGATTCCGAACATAGCCAGCAGCAGACAGCAGGTCATGGTGGTAACGCCGAACGGCACTTTGTTCCAGATGAACATCACCATCATGAACAGTGTAATCGCAAGTACAATATACATTTCCATGTTCTCTTCTCCTTTGAATGCTTTCTCTCTGTTACTTCATCATCGCGCGTACCTGGCGCACACGCTCTTCCACGAACTGTTTCCAGATGGTGTCATCCAAAAACGGCTGAGACTCGTCGGTGTACTGTCCGGCCCGGTCTGTGATCTCGATCTGGTTCGGATGACTCGGCAGGGCAATGTCTACATGGATATTGCCGACCTTCTCCGCGTCTGCCAGGAAGCGGTCACGCAGGTCCGGAGTCAGATACTCACTCTGAGCGTAATACTTGTCATTCATGGTGTTGGCGCCCACACCGCCGTGCATGCCCACCACATAGCGCTCTCCGTTTGCCGGGTTAGTCACTTCCCAGAAGAAGGAGGTGCAGCCAATGGTGTGACCCGGAGTCAGCATGCTGTGTATGGTGACATTGCCCAGGGTAATCGGCTCCTCATCGGAATAGAAACAATCCGGCTCGAAATACTGCGGATGGGAATCCTTGTCGATGTCGATGGTCTCCTTCGGGCAGGCCTTCATGAATTCCCAGTCCTCTTTAGACATGTACATCTCTGCGCCGGTCAGCTTTTTCATGATAGCTGCGGCTCCACAGTGATCAAAGTGCGCGTGGCTGATGAGGATCTTTTTGATCTGCTCCGGACGATAGCCCAGACGGTAGATGGAATCCACCAGCATGTAAGCACTCTCCGCGATTGCCGTGTCGATGAGGATCAGCCCGTCCCCTGTGTCAATTAAATAACAGCCCACCCAGGTCTGTCCTGCTACATACCAGGTCTGCGGCGCAACCTGGAACGGTTTGATTGCCAGTTCCCACGGACGGTAAGCCAGGGTAGCTACCGGATCCTTGGTCGGCGGTGTACAACGAAATGCCATTTGAATATTCCCCTTTCACTCTGCTCTTTATTTCTCATTTTCTGCTTGAGTTCTTTGTATGGCCCTAGTATAATTGAGAAATATTCTTAATTCAACTTATGTGTTTTTATTCAAAATCTTAGTTAAATTAATAGTTTTTCATTAAAATCCGGGTTTTTGCATTGTCAGATAATTAACAGAGTGGAGGAATTGTTTTTTATGGATCTGAGACAAATCGAGTACATCATTGCCATTGAACAGGAGGAAAGCATCTCCAAAGCGGCAGAAAAATTATTTATCACCCAGTCTGCTTTAAACCAGCAGCTTCTAAAACTGGAGAAAGAGCTTGGCATGCCGCTCTTTGAACGAAAAAAACGCCAGATGATCCCCACCGTTGCCGGCCGGATCTATCTGGCGACTGCCCATCAGATGATAGATATGAAAGAAGAAACCTATAAAATCATTCATGATATTGCGGATGAAACCGTGGGGGAGATTGCACTGGCCTACACCCCGGAGCGCGGTTCCATGATGTTTTCCGACCTCTATCCGGTGTTCCACAAACGTTACCCGGGCATCACCTTCCGCATTCATGAGGCCCGCATCAAAAAGATGGAACAGCTTCTTTTACAGAAAGAAATCACTCTGGCCTGCGTGGCCTACGCCACCGGCAAGCAGAACCCGGATCTGGAATACCGGGATTTTGGCGCGGAGTATCTGGTCCTTGCGCTTCCTGCCAGTCACCCGCTGGCCCATCTGGCCGGGGAAGAAAGCTGGAAAACACTGCCGGATCTGGACTTATCCCTGCTGAGTCAGGATTACTTTGTGCTCCCCACCCGTGACACCCTGAGCCGGGAACTGGCGGACCGTACTTTCCTTTACAACAACATCCGCCCCAAAATTCTCTTTGAGACCGGCAACAACCGCACGATGCTGAACATGACCAAAAACCAGCAATGTCCGGTATTCCTGCCGCAGTCTTACGCGCAGCCGAATCCGGACATTGTCTTCTTCTCCGTTTCGCCCCATGAGATATGGCACCGGGGCGTGGCTTACTTAAAGGGAACCTACTTAAGCAAGCCGGAAAAATATTTTATTGAACTGGTAACAAATTACGAAGCAGAATACCAGGGACAGACAAAATACTAATTGCTTTCCGCCGGTACAAACACCCGGGTATTGTGCACGTCATCCTGCTGCACGGCAGCCTCCGCCATGGCTATGGCCTCCTCACAGAACTGCTTCTGGGCAGTCACAAGAACCTTGCCCCGCTTATCAATCTTCTCATAAGTGCCGTCCGG
Organism: Ventrimonas sp.; assembly: GCF_048380235.1. Lineage (NCBI taxonomy): Bacteria > Bacillati > Bacillota > Clostridia > Lachnospirales > Lachnospiraceae > Ventrimonas > Ventrimonas sp. Next base: position 21,997 of record NZ_DBFCCJ010000021.1, read on the forward strand.
CTGCAGGATATGCGCTTTCACATTGTCCTCCAGCTGTACTTTTAAGATATGAACAACCTGCTCCTTCAAAGCCGGATCCTCCACCGGGAACATAATCTCCACGCGCTTATCAAGGTTGCGCGGCATCCAGTCGGCGCTTCCCATGTACACCTCCGGGCTTCCGCCGTTCTCAAAGTAGAAAATGCGGGCATGCTCCAGGAAGTTTCCGACAATGGAATGCACGCTGATGTTTTCACTTAAGCCCGGTACGCCTGCCTTCAGACAGCAGATACCACGGACTACCAGCTCAATCTTCACACCGGCGCAGGATGCCTCATACAGACATGCAATGATCTCCTGGTCGCAGAGGGAGTTCATCTTCGCCATGATGTGGGCCGGTTTTCCCTCTCTTGCCCGCATGGTTTCCCTGCGGATCATACGGACGCAGCGGTTTCTCAGCCACAGCGGAGCCAGGATCAGGCGATTCCAGGTCGGTGGCTCGGAATAGCCGGAAAGCATGTTAAATACCGCGGTAGCATCCTCACCGATCAGCGGATGGCAGGTCATAAGGCCACAGTCCGTGTAGAGCTTTGCTGTGGAATCGTTGTAGTTTCCGGTTCCCAGATGCACATAACGGCGTATACCGTCTTCCTCCCGGCGCACCACCAGTGTGATCTTGCAGTGGGTCTTTAAGCCCACCAGACCATAGATCACATGACATCCGGCCTTCTCCAGCTTCTTCGCCCAGTTGATGTTGTTCTCCTCATCAAACCGCGCCTTTAATTCTACCAGGACCGATACCTGCTTGCCGTTCTCGGCTGCCTCAGCCAGGGCCGCCACGATCGGAGAATGACCGCTGACGCGGTACAGGGTCTGCTTGATTGCCAGGACATCCGGGTCCTTTGCTGCCTTCTGCACCAGATTTACCACTGGATCAAAGGTCTGGTATGGATGATGCAGGAGAATATCACCTTTTCGGATATTGGTAAAAATGTCATCTTCATTCATAAAGGCCGGAACCGGCTGCGGTGTATAGGACGGCTCCTTTAAGTGGTCAAAGCCGCTCATGCCATACATCTTCATGAGAAATGTAAGATCCAACGGACCGCTGATCTCGTAAATATCCTCAGTGCTGACAGAAAGCTCTCTCTTTAAGATCTTAAGCAGACGCTTGTCTACCTTTTCCTCAACCTCCAGACGGATGACTTCACCCCACTGGCGCTTCTTCAGCTGCTTCTGGATTTCCTCCAGCAGATCCTCTGCCTCTTCCTCATCCAGCGTAAAGTCCGCGTTCCGCATGATCCGGAACGGATGGGCAGTGACAATGTTGTAGTTTAAAAACAGATCCTTGATATTGCGCTCAATAACTTCCTCTAACAGGATCACCCTGCGCTCACCATCCGGTCCTGCCGGAAGCTCCACGATTCGCGGCAGCACTGACGGAACCTGCACCATGGCAAATTCCAGTTCCTCATCCCGGCTGTCCTTTTTCTGCACCAGTGCCGCAATATTTAAGGACTTGTTGCGGATAAGCGGGAACGGGCGGGAGGAATCCACTGCCATAGGCGTCAGTACCGGATAAACATCCTCATGGAAGAACTTGTCCACAAAGGCACCATCTGCCTCCGAAAGCTCCTCATGCTCGCAGATGAGCTGCAGTCCCTGCTGCCTCAAGGCCGGAAGCAGAGAACGGTTATAGGTGGAATATTGGAGATTGACCAGCTCATGGGTCTTCTCCCCGATCAGCTCCAGCTGCTGATCGGCTCTTAAGCCTGCAATATCAGCCTTTTTATATTTGGCGTGTACCATGTCCTTTAAGGATGCCACACGCACCATGAAAAACTCATCCAGGTTGGACGATGTAATACTTAAAAACTTCAGTCGCTCAAACAGCGGAATTGCCTTGTCCCTGGCCTCCCCCAGAATGCGGAAATCAAATTCCAGCCAGCTCATTTCGCGATTTACATAATTTTCCGATTTCAAATACTTCTCATCAATCTCCGGCATGGCTTACACCCTCCTTTTCTGTCTTAAGACCGGACGGATCCCAAAGATTTCCTCAAAGAACTCGCCCTTATCCACAATGGATATGGACTCCAGCGTTACATCTGCCGGGCAGTCCGTCTGAATCACCAGATGTCCGTCCTTCACATTCAGACGGCAGTCCTTTAATTTCCCGGTATGTCCACGGTCCATGGAATTGGCCAGCCGCAGAATCGCCGTCAGCTTGGCAATGACAATAGAAAGATCCTCCGTAGACACCAGACGGTTGTCCTTGGATGGCTTTGCCGATACCTCCACTTCATTGTAACGGAACTTCTGCTGATGATACTTCACGATATTCGCTACGATCTCACGCTCCACATGGGACAGGCCAATGATCTCGGTTGCCATGATCATATTATAGGCGCATTCATCAGCCCCGCGCATGGTCACAAACTTTCCGCAGGAATGCAGGTTCGCTGCGATCTGTAAAAGCAGCCGCTCCCGCGGTCCCAGGCCATGATACTTTTTCAGGCTGTCGAAGACCTTCAGGGCCGCCTCCTCCACGTTCTGGATATGAGGCATATAACATTTGTAACGCTTTGCCATGTTTCGGGAAGCAACGATGATATCATTCTCAAAGCTGTGGTTAAAACGGATGAGTTTTTTATCCTCCGCGTATTCCGCCGCCATACCGTCTGTCATGCGGATGCCCGGCACCCAGATAAATTCTGCTTCCGTGATTTCCAGCATACGCTTATAAATAGCGGCGGCCGGGAACATCAGGCTTGCATACTCCTCGTTCACATCAAAAAAGTCTTCCGTCTGCGCGAGAGTCATGCTCTTTAAGCGCTCATAAAAACGATTAAATTCCTGGATCGTGATCTGCTCGGAACGGTTTCCCTCTGCCATTTTATAATAAAGGGAAAGGATCGGCTCACCGATGGCAATGAGATTTTTGATTTCCCGGTCTTTTAAGTACATCTTCCGGTAAGTCACCAGCTCATTGTCGATGAGCTCTGCGATCAGGTTCTGGGCACCCTGCTGGGTCAGCTTCTCATGGGCGATCAGTTCCCGGAGGCGCAGCACGCCAAGCGGCAGGTTCTGGGTGGAAACCAGTGCATCCTTGTCAAACAGGGATGCCTGCATGCTTCCAAAGCCCACATCCACGATTGCCATACCGCGCCGGATATTCTTCTGGAACTCTGCGTCCTTTGCCGCAATGGCTTTGTAGCTGATAAAACGCTGCTCCGAATTGCTGATGATCTTTACATCAATTCCGGTCCGCACCCGAAGCTGCTCTAATACGATCTGGCTGTTTCTTGCCTCCCGCATGGCGCTGGTTGCATAAGCCCGGTATTCTTTCACCTGATATTCCTTCATGATCCGTACAAAATTCTGCAGAACCTGGCACATCTCCTCCACCAGCCGGTAGCTGATCTTGCCGGTATTGTAAGTATCCTTGCCCAGCGCGATCATATGCTTCACCTGGTCCACTGAGCGGACCGTGCCCTTGTCCGTAATTTCATAAATGCCCAGCTCCAGTTCAAAGGAACCGACATCAATTGCCGCGAATGTCCGTACCATATGCTATTCCTCCTATTAAAATACTGCCTGTTCTCCCCCCGCAGTGCACGACAGCTGTCCGCATATACAGAACGGTCCGGCAAAACGCACCGCTTCGTGCCCTTTCACCGAACCGTTATGTAAACTGATAGTAACTGTGAAAGCGCAAAACTGTCACATTAATAATTGCCGAGGATTTTAAAATTCTGTGCCTCCGTACCGATGCCCCGCAGTGCATTCTGCACGCCTGCATCCTGCAGATTTCCCTCAATATCCACAAAGAACCGGTATTCCCAGTTTTTCCCCGGAATCGGCCGGGATTCGATCATGATCATGTTGACATGATTGAAGATGAAGTTTCCCAGCATGTTATAGAGGGAACCGCTGGTATGCGGCAGTTCAAAGCAGAGACTGATCTTGCCGGCAGCCTTCTGATAGACCTTGCGGTTTGCCAGAATCACAAAGCGGGTCGTATTGCCCTGATTGTTCTGGATGGACGGCTTTAACAGCTCCAGTCCGTACAGCTGCCCCGCGATCTCACTGGCGATCGCTGCCTGGGACTTGTCTCCCTCCTTCACCACGCGCTTTGCGGCCACTGCCGTATTCTCCACGCTGATCTGCTTCAGGCCATTGTCATTTAAAAAGACGGAACACTGCATCAGTGCCTGCGGATGGGAAAATACGGTCTTTACATCCGACAGTCTGGCTCCCGGCACACCAAGCAGCGCATGATTCACCGGAAGAAAGGTTTCTGCCACAATGTAGTTGTCGTAACGGGTCAGCAGATCGTACATGTCGATGACAGCTCCCGCGGAGGAATTCTCAATCGGCATCACCGCGTAATCCGCGTTGCCAAGCTGTACCTCCTTCATGGCGTCCTCGAAGCGTGCCACATGATAGATTTCAGCATCCCTTCCAAAATACTGAATGGCTGCCGCATGGCTGTAGGCACCTTCCACGCCCTGATGCACCACGCGCACTCCCTCTACCGGCAGTCTGTCCAGCTGCTCAAAGCCCAACTTTGCGGACCGGCCATGCTCTGCCAGGATCGAATACTGGTATTTGCGGCTGATGGACATCATCTGGGAGAACAGCTCCCGCACCGCGATCTGGTTAAAGTCACTGCCTGCCATGGCACTGACCGCCTCCAGCTTCTGCTTCTCGCGCTCTGCGTCATAGACAGCCTTTCCTGTGGCGATCTTGGTCTCTGCCACCTTGCCGCAGATATCCATGCGCTCCTCGAATAATTTTACGATCTGTTTGTCGATCACATCCAATTTATTTCTGCACTCCAGTAAATCCACTTTTTCTCTCCTTTGTCTCTGCCGGTATTTTCTGGCTGCTCACGCCTTTCGTAAACTGCGGCGCTCTTCCTGCTCTTTTACCAGCATTTCTCTGATCCGTGCCTCACTGTAGGCGCCTGCACGTTTCCGGTCTTCTGCCGGAAGCTCTTTGATATAAAACGGTTTTCCGAACTCAATCGTCACATGAGAAGGACGAATAAACGGAAAATGCTTCTCCAGGATCTCCGCGGTTCCGGTAATGGCCACCGGCACCACCGGGCATCCGGATTTCTCCGCGATCTTTAAGCTTCCCTCCTTAAACGGCAGAAGCTCTGCCGGATCCTTCGCCTTGCAGCGGGTCCCCTCCGGAAAGATCCATATGGAAGAACCGCCTTTTACCTTCTCGATCCCCTCCAGAATGGTCTTTAAGCCCGCTTTGATATCCTTGCGGTCCAGGAACAGACAGTTCACATTGCGCATCCATTCCCGCAAAAGCGGAATCTTTTCCATCTCTTTTTTGGCTATAAAGCCGGTCTGCCCCGGCACTACAATATAACCGGTCACGATATCAAAATAGCTTCTGTGATTTCCCACATACAAAACCGGCATGTCCGGAATGTTCTCCAGTCCTTTCACAGTCAGCGTAGAACCGGTCAGGCGGAACACCATGCGCAGCACCTGCTTTACAACCTGCAGGGCATATTCCTTCTGGCGGTTTTCATCGTTTTTCCAGACGCACTTTTCTCCGATCAGGAGCGGCAGCGCACTCACCAGGAGAAATACGATCAGCACCAGGAGAATCAAAATTACTCGTATCATCCCACACCTCATTCTTTTCGTAAGTATTCCTGTCCAGTATATAAAAAAAGAGGTGCAAAAACAAGTCATTCGCACCTCTTTTTTGGAAATTTGGATATCTGTTCAAACAATAAACCGGTGGCAAACCACAGCGGCGCAAAGTCCAGACGGATCAGACCATTCACACTGGTCTGATAACCGGTATAATCCCAGGGGCACATACCCAGACCCTGCAAAAATGCCCCGGACAGATACTCTGCCGTGAAGATGAGTACCATATAAAGCAGGCCATGCCGGATGATCCGGTCCGCCCGGCTTAAGGGACCATCCCCGATCCAGCGATCTGCAAAGCTGCCGATAGGCGCCAGAATCGCACCGCAGCCATAAATCGGGAACATCAGAAGAGAGGTCCGTCCCATCAGCCGCCAGTCATGGATCAGAATGGATTCCATTGACGTAAACACAACCTCCAGGCACCAGCCTGTCATGCCGCACAGAAAAAAATGAAATAGAAATCGCCGTAATCTGTTCATACGATTAATATAACGCTCCGGCCGGCATTTTATTCATCCGTTATGCTTTGTTTTTTATTCGGCGGCCGGATTTTCTTTCATGAAGACCAGCAAGGCATTCCGCTTTTCATCCAGGTAGCTGCCCCACTCCTGCAAGTCGATCCAGACACTGCTGTCTGCTCCGTTTTTGATCTTCTCCAGCTTTTCTGCCATATGGTTGTTGATGCAGTGATTTCCCAGGAAGAAATCCACATGTTCATTCCGGACCTTTTTCAGGGAATCCAGATAGATTTCCCGCATATGGCACTGCGGGTCCCCGATCTCAGTCAGATAATCGGCTGCCAGTGTGTTAAAGCCAAAGCCGCCGTAATAACCGGCACGAACAGTACGATTTCCCTCCGTTACATCAAAGAAGAAGGAGATGCATCCCTCCGTATGTCCCGGTACCAGATAAAATTTCATCTTCACACTGCCAAAGGTAAGCTCATCACCATCCCGGATCTCGACATCCGGCGCAATGAGCTCATCCATAAGATCTTAATCCTATTAAGAGAAATTATTGAGGGGGATTTGTCATGGATTTACGACAGATAGAAAATATCATTGCGATCGAACAGGAGCAGAGCATTTCCCGGGCTGCGGAAAAGCTTTTTCTGACCCAGTCGGCACTGAACCAACAGCTTTTAAAGCTGGAAAAGGAGCTTGGAACGCCGCTCTTTTAACGCCGCAAGCACAGCATGATCCCGACCTTTGCCGGGCGCATTTACCTGCGGACCGCGCATCAGATTGTGGACATGAAAAAGGAGACCTACCGCATCATTTCCGATATTTCAGAAGAAAGCACCGGTGAAATCTCTGTTGCCTACACACCGGAGACCAGAGCCGCCATGTTCTCCAAGATCTACCCGATCTTCCACGAAACATATCCGAATATCCTGTTCCGCATCCGCGAAGAATGTGTAAAAAAGATGGAACAGCTCGTATTGCAAAATGAAGTTCATTTTGCATTTATGACCTATGTGGAAGGGTTTAAAAATCCCGATCTGGAATATATGGATATGGATTCCGAGTATATGGTTCTTGGTCTTCCGGTCACACACCCGCTGGCGCACCTGGCCGGAAAGGACAGCCACGAAAAACTGCCGCTCCTTGATCTGAACCTTTTACAGAATGAACCTTTTATCATGTTAAGTAAAGAAACCCGCATGCGCGACATGATCGACCATGCCTTTGCGTATGCAGGCTTCCACCCAAAGGTTTTATTTGAGTCCATCAGCACCCACACGGTGCTTAACATGGTGCGGGAACAGATTGCCCCGGCATTTTTCCCACAGTCTTATGTGGATCCGTCTGCTCCCATGGTCTACTTTACCGTAGCTCCGGCTGAGCGCTGGACCCGCAGTGTTGCCTTTCTGAAAGGCAGCTATCTCACCCGTCCGGAAAAATATTTCATTGCGCTTGGCACGGACCATACGCGCGGCCAGCTGCTGGAAAACATGGGAAAAACAATTTAATTACACAAACTGGTTTCTGTCCGCATCGTAATGGTAATCGATCGCGGACAGTTTTTTCTTCATTTCCTCCGCGTCCAGATCATACGCGCTGCACAGATCATCAAAGCTGCTGTAATTGTCCCGGAGCTGGGTATTGAAAAAGCTCATCAGCATCACCGGGTCCTTCGGAATTGCTGCCATATTTTATTCCTTTCCTTTCTTTTTGTATAATGATATAATACAATGATAAAGCATGTTTAAAAAACGCACAAGTTTTTTGTTACAGGAGGTCAGACCCAACTATGAAAACCCAAAAAAAGAATCTCAAACGTATCCTGATGATCGCCACCGGCGGCACCATTGCTTCAAAGCGCAGTGCTGAAGGTTTAAAGCCGCTTATGACCTCCGAAGAGCTGCTGGGCTTCGTACCGCATGTAAAGGAATTCTGTGAAGTGACTGCCATGCAGGTCATTAACATCGACAGCACCAATATCCAGCCAAAGCACTGGCTGCTGATCTCTTCCACCATTGAGCGCTTCTACGATCAGTACGATGGCTTTGTGGTCTGCCACGGCACCGACACTCTGGCCTACACCGCGTCCGCGCTTTCCTACCTGATCCAGAATTCCCTGAAGCCCATCGTGATCACCGGTGCGCAAAAGCCCATCGACCTGGAGATCACCGATGCAAAGACCAACCTGTCCGACAGCTTTCTCTTTGCAAGCTGCGATAAGGCGCACGGTGTCAATATTGTGTTTGACGGCAAGGTCATTGCCGGAACCCGCGGCAAAAAGGAACGCACCAAGAGCTACAACGCGTTCTCCAGCATCAACTTCCCCTATATCGCGACCATCCAGGACAGCAACATCATCTTCTATCTGGATGACAAGGATCAGGTAAGCGAGGATGTAACCTTCTACCACAAGCTGGACAGCAAGGTGACTCTGTTAAAGCTGATTCCGTCCATGAATGGCGGCATTCTGGATTACCTGTTTAAGCACTATGATGCAGTCATTATTGAGTCCTTCGGCGTAGGCGGCATCCCTTCCTACGAGGACGACAGCTTCCACCGGGCTATTGAACGCTGGATCAATGCCGGCAAGTTTGTCATCATGACCACCCAGGTCACCAACGAAGGCAGCAACATGTCTGTCTACGAGATCGGCAAAACCATCAAGAAAGAATTCGGGCTCCTGGAAGCATACGATATGACCCTGGAGGCTACCGTCACAAAGCTCATGTGGATCCTGGGACAGACCCACAGCCCGGACACCGTAAGGGAGATGCTTTACAGCACCATCAACCGGGATATCCTGTATACAACAAAGTGGAAGGCCTGACTGCCTTTCCACATAATGCCAAACCGGCTGGTACTGGAAGCTCAGCAGCAGGCTTCAGGACCAGCCGGTTTTGTGATTATCACCGCTTCACATTCTGGCTCTCCGGTATCACCGGGAGCCGGCCGCGGAAAAACCGCTTTTTGAGTTCCTTCCAGCTGAAAGGAATGATCGGGTAAATATAGCTCTTGCCGGCAATTGTCTTATTGAACACAATCGCGCAGACTGCGATCACAAATCCCGTGATATACCCCCACACATCAAACACCGCCGTGAGCAGCAGCAAAATGACACGCATGAACTTAAGCGCATAGCCAAGTTCAAAGCTTGACTGGCTGTAGTTTGCAATGGTCACAAAGGCCATGTACAGCATGGTTTCCGAGTTAAACCATCCAGATTTTACCGAGTACTCTCCCAGAACAATACCGGCAATCACGCTTAAAGGTGTGGTCAGCATACTCGGAGTGTTGATGGCTGCCAGACGCAGGCCGTCAATGGCAAATTCCAGGATCAGAAGCTGAAAGATCAGCGGCACATAGGTCATATCCGAAAGCTTCGTAAACGCCAGCCACTGTGGCAGCGCATCCGCGTGCATCATGCCAAGAAGCCACGTCGGTGTAAGAAGCAGACAGAGAACGCCTGTCATCATGCGGGATAAACGTAGATAGGTTCCGGTCACCGGTGGGAAATAATAATCATCTGCCTCCTCAATGATGTCAAACACGGAGGAAGGCAGCACCATGGCCGCCGGAGAATTATCCACCAGGATCACGATATTTCCCTCCAGAATACAGGCTGCCGCCGTATCCGGACGCTCCGAAAACTTAAATTTTGGGAACGGGTTGTACCATTTATGAGGGAAGATTCCCTCTGCCAGACTCTCCTGGTTCATGGTCAACGCGTCTACCCGCAGATTCTGGATCCGGCTTCGGATATTTTTTAAGAGCTCCTCATCTACCCGTCCTTCCATATAACAAACCGCAATGTCCGTGTGGGAGCTGTTGCCTGCGCTTAAAATTTCCATGATCAGCTTCGGATCCCGAATCCGGCGGCGGATCAGTGCCGTGTTAAAAATCAGAGTCTCCACAAAGCCGTCCCTGGAACCACGCAGCACCTTATCCTTCTCCGGCTCTCCCACGCCGCGGGCCGGGTAGGTGCGGCAGTCTATCATCATACATTTGTCATAGCCGTCAATGAGCACCGCCGTAATGCCACTTAACAGCTGTACGATCATATCCTCCTCATTCGCGATCAGCTCCACCTCCCCGTAAGGCATATATTTTCCAGAAAACCCGTGGGCATCCGCCGGAAGGTCCTCCGGCTTAATGCTCCACCAGGCCTGCAAAATCTTTAAGAGGACTTCATCCTTCGTCAGCCCGTCCACAAACAACAGGCAGCCTTTTTTTCCACCTATGGAAACAACACGGTAAACCACATCAAAATTCTTTTCCAGACTCAGTGTTTGCTTCAGATGTTCCAGATTAGCTTCCAGATTTTTCGAAAACTGCACGCTATGTTCGCTCCTTTCCACGTCTTTTTGCCGTTTACAGCTCATGCTTCCACTTAGTATGTGAGAATTCCCCTCACTTATGCACCGTATGCTCTCATGAAAGTTGCACAAATAACTATCTGTTTTTTGATATGAAAAAAAGTTTTTCTGTCACATTTTTTGTCTTTCTCTATAATGCAAACGAACGTCTCTGTATGGCGGACGTGTGTATACAATTTGAGCAGTTTTTCCTATCCGAAATGCACAATCTTCTTAAAATTGCACAATATTCCTTGACGCTTCCCGGAATTGATGCTATAGTGTGTTTTGTAAGAAAGACATGCGCGCCATCACTCCGGCGCCTTTTATTTTCTTAACTGGTATGGGGATACCAAGCGAAGACTGTATTGTGTAACGGTTTTTGATCGTGACCAGGAGCTGCTTTCTGTGGGGGAAAAGCGGCTCCTATTTTTTTGCGTTTTTCTATGGCTTCATATTTCTATAGAAAACACTTGTGATTTCATCCCAAAAATGCTACCATTAAGTATCATGCGGAGTTTTGCTCAGGCAAAGCTCCTTTTTTATGAAACCTAACGCAATACAGGGAGGAAACAACCATGGCACTGATCATTCCAGCAAACTATGATCCCCACCTCACGGTTCGGGAGACTCAGGAAGCAATCAAATACATCCGTGATACATTCCAGAAGGAATTTGGCAAAGAGATGCACTTAGAGCGTATCTCCGCACCGCTGTTCGTCACCCGGTCCAGCGGTCTGAACGATAACTTAAACGGCGTAGAGCGTCCGGTCCAGTTCGACATCGCCGCAATCCCAGGAGAGACCGTTGAGGTCGTACATTCCCTGGCAAAATGGAAACGTATGGCGCTTAAGGAATACGGCTTTGAGCCGGGTGAGGGCCTTTACACCAACATGAACGCGATCCGCCGCGACGAGGAATTAGACAATCTCCACTCCTGCTATGTAGACCAGTGGGACTGGGAGAAGGTTATCACAAAAGAAGACCGCACCATTGAGACACTGGAGTCCACCGTCCAGACCATCTTCAAGATCATCAAGCATATGGAGCATGAAGTATGGTACAAATATCCGCAGGCAGTCAAGCATCTGCCGGAGCACATCACCTTCATCACCACCCAGGAACTGGCAGACCGCTACCCGGATAAGACTCCGAAGGAGCGCGAAAACCTTATCACCAAAGAACACGGCTGCGTATTCCTTATGAAGATCGGTGATAAGCTCACCAGCGGTGAGCCGCACGACGGCCGTGCGCCTGACTACGATGACTGGCAGTTAAACGGCGATATCCTGTTCTGGTACGAGCGGCTCAACTGCGCTCTGGAAATCTCCAGTATGGGTATCCGTGTAGACGAAAAATCCTTAGAAGAGCAGTTAAAGAAGGCCGGCTGCGAGGATAGAAAGAACCTTCCGTACCATAAGATGCTGCTTAACGGAGAGCTTCCGTACACCATCGGCGGCGGTATCGGACAGTCCCGTCTCTGCATGCTGCTGTTAGACCGCGCCCATGTCGGCGAGGTACAGGCAAGCCTGTGGCCGGAGGATATGAGAAAAATCTGTAAAGAACACAAGATTGTTCTGCTGTAACCAAAAAATGAACCGGGGCAGCGCACATGCGCTTTCCCGGTTCATTTTTCATTTATTTTATGCCTCCGGCTTCTCAACCTGTACGATTGCTGCCTTCTGCATCGGGATGCGGCAGTTTTTGTTGCTGCCGAACTCTACGATCACAGTATCATCGGTCATATCGATGATTACACCGTAGAAACCACTGCTGGTCAGTATACTGTCACCGATAGCAAGACCTGCCATCATCTCGTCTACTCTCTTTTTCTCTTTCTTCTGCGGGCGATATCCCATGAAGTAGAAGATACCTCCGAAGATTACCACATATAACACAATCATAACGGTTGGGTTCATGGTAGAAGTTGCTAATAACATGTTGTCCTCCTTGCGGCTGCGCCTGCGCCTCGCTCTGGCCAGCCTTATTCGTTTTTGTTTAAAACCCCGAAATGTGAATAACTATTCCTGCGGGCCTTCCTCCATACCGGCAAGCTTCTGAGCCTTGTACTCAGCGTACCGGTGCTGTTCGATCGCGTCGCGGATCTCTTCCATCATTTTATTATAAAAATACAGATTATGCAAGACGCACAAACGCATTCCCAGCATTTCCTTTGCCTTAAACAGGTGGCGGATGTATGCCCTGGAATAGGAACGGCACGCCGGGCACTGGCAGCCTTCCTCGATCGGACGCGGGTCAAGCTCATACTTCTGGTTTAACAGATTGAGCTTGCCATGATTTGTGTAGACATGGCTGTGACGTCCGTTGCGGGACGGGTAAACACAGTCAAAGAAATCTACGCCTCGGTCTACCGCCTCCAGGATGTTTGCCGGAGTTCCAACGCCCATCAGGTAGGTCGGCTTGTTCTGCGGAAGATGCGGAACCGTCACATCGAGAATGTGATACATCTCCTCATGGGTCTCACCTACGGCGAGACCGCCTACCGCATAGCCGTCCAGATCCATGTCCGCAATGGTCTTGGCATGCTGGATCCGGATGGAATCCACAACGCCGCCCTGGTTGATACCGAACAGAAGCTGCTCTTTGTTGATGGTATCCGGCAGGGAATTTAAGCGTGCCATCTCCTTCTTACAGCGCTCCAGCCACCGCGTAGTGCGGTCCACGGAATGCTGAATATAGGAAAGCTCCGCATGGCTCGGCGGACACTCATCGAACGCCATGGCAATGGTAGATGCCAGGTTGGACTGGATCTGCATGCTCTCCTCCGGTCCCATAAAGATCTTGTGTCCGTCAATATGGGAACGGAAGGTTACGCCCTCTTCCTTGATCTTGCGAAGACCGGAAAGGGAAAATACCTGAAAGCCGCCGGAATCGGTTAAGATCGGCTTATCCCAGTTCATGAACTTATGAAGTCCGCCAAACTGCTTGATCAGCTTGTCGCCGGTCCGCACATGCAGGTGGTAGGTGTTGGACAGCTCCACCTGAGTGCCGATCTGGCGCAGGTCATCGGTGGAAACCGCGCCCTTGATGGCGGCCACCGTGCCTACATTCATGAAAACCGGAGTCTGGATGGTGCCATGCACGGTCTCAACCTCAGCGCGCTTGGCCCGTCCGTCCGTTGTGATCAGTTTATATCTCATAATTATTTCTCAGCCTTTTTCTGTTTTCTGGTAGTCAGGACATACCAGAGAGCACCGGTCACGCATACGGAAGAATAGGTTCCGCAGACGATACCAACCATAAGCGGCAGGGCGAACTCACGGATGGAGGATACGCCCAGAAGGAACAGAACAAATACCATGATGAAGGTAGTCAGAGAAGTATTGATGCTTCTGGTAAAGGTCTGGGTGATACTTAAGTTTACGATCTCTTCCAGTGTCTGCTTACTGCCTGCCTTCTTCAGTGCCAGGTTCTCTCGGATACGGTCGAAGATAACGATCGTCGCATTGATGGAGTAACCTACAATGGTCAGCATACATGCAATGAAGGTGGAGCCGACCGACCACTTCGCCAGGGAATAGAAGGTAACAACAACCATGACATCGTGTACCAGAGCCAGGATTGCGCTGGCTGCAAAGCGGATATCCTTAAAGCGGAACCAGATATACAGCAGCATCAGGACTGTTGCAATGGTCACAGCCCATACGGCATCCTTCTTCATCTCAGTGCTCACTGCGCCGGAAATGCTCTCTGCAGTAATCTTCTCAGCGTCAACGCCGAAATTCTCAACCATGGCATCCTCTAACTGCTGTCTCTGCTCTACGTCCAGAGTCTTGGTCTTGATGATAACCTCGTTGGTACCGGCAACCTTCTGGGTCTGAACGTCTGCGTCACCGGTAATCTTGGAGACAACCGGAACAACCTTTGCAGAAATATCATCCAGGCTCATATCCTCATTGAAGGTTACGTTGGTGGAGGTACCGCCGGTGAAATCCATGCCGTAGTTTAAGATGTAGCCGGTCTGGCCCTTGTGCAGAGCCATACCTGCCCATCCTGCAACGATAACAGCAATGGAAAGGATGAAGCAGATATTCTTCTTTCCGAGGAAATTGATGATCTTTCCGTCCTTCTTGGTTCCATAGAACTTCGGAGCCTCAAAGCCTACCGCATACAGGGCATACAGCGCGCCCTTGGTGATGAACAGAGCGGTAAACATGGAAAGCACGATACCAATCGCCAGAGTACTTGCAAAGCCCTTAACGGTACCTGATCCACGGAAGTACAGGACTGCAGCAGCGATCAGGGTGGTGATGTTTCCATCCAGGATCGCAGACAGTGCCTTAGAGAAACCAGCCTTGATCGCGGATTTTACACTGTGTCCGAGACCGATTTCTTCCTTGATACGGGTGAAGATGATAACGTTCGCATCCACCGCCATACCAACAGAAAGGATGATACCGGCCACACCCGGAAGTGTCAGAGTGATATCAAATGCAGTCAGCATGATGAGTACCAGGCCAACATACAGAGCCAGAGCAATGACAGCAGCCACACCCGGGATAAGGTAAACCACCATCATGAATACAGCAACAATCGCAAAGCCGATGGCACCTGCCTTTAAGCTGGTGGAGATGGCCTGCTGACCAAGCTGTGCTCCGACTACGTTGGAGCGCAACTCCTGCAGCTCCAGGGAGAGGGAACCGATACGGATGGTTGCCGCCAGGTTCTCAGCCTCGGTATAATCGGTCATGCCATCGATCTGACACTGGCCTCCGGTAATGGCTTCACGGACCACCGGGTTAGAGTAGATCTGGTTGTCGTAAATGATGGCAATGCGCTTGCCTACGTTTGCGGAAGTTGCGTCAGCAAATGCCTTGGTTCCTTCCTCGGTGAAGGTCAGGCTTACCACATAGGATTTCTGACCGTTCTGCTCGATGATTCCCGCTTTTGCGGAAGCCACCTGGTCACCGGTTAAAATGGTCTTACCGGTCTCATCGGTAAAGATCAGGGAACCCGGCTTGCCGAGTTCTTCCAGAATTGCGTTTGCATCGGAAACACCCGGAATATCAATGTTGATCCGGTCACTTCCCTCCTGGTACACAACAGCCTCGGTACTGTAGTTCTGTACACGCTGCTGCAGCTTGTAAATGGTATCGGACATTTCTTCCGATGTCGGATTCTCATCTACTGCCTGATACGTGATGCTGACACCGCCGGCCAGGTCAAGACCCAGCTTGATATCATCCATGGTATCATAGCCGAAGAATCCGAACAGTCCTACTGCGAACAGCAGGACCAGCAGGCCCAGTAAGCCTTTTACTTTGCTGTTCTTCATCTTATTTCTCCTTTTATTCTTCGTCGGCAAGAGCCGCCTTAATCATGATCGCACACTCGATACGCTTTTTCTGCATCTCGCATCCGATCTCATAAGCATCGGTAATGGTTCCGTGGAAGTTGTAGGAATTGGCTGCACAGCCGCCGCTGCAGTAGAATCTTGCAAAGCAGTCTCTGCACTTTTCTTTTGCGTAGACGTTGCAGAGCTTGAACTCATCCCGGATATCCGTTCTCGTAATTCCGGTATCTACATTGCCCATCAGGAAATCTTCCTGACCCACAAACTGATGGCATGGATAGAAATCGCCCCACGGGGTAACTGCCAGGTACTCCGTACCTGATCCGCATCCGGAAAGACGTTTTGCCACACACGGTCCCTGATTTAAATCAATCATGAAATGGAAGAAATTGAAGCCTCTTCCCTCTTTTTTGCGCTTAATATACTCAACTGCCAGCTTGTCATACTCCTCCATGATCTTCGGAAGATCTTCCTTCCGGATCGCGTACGGCTCATCCTCCGCGCCGACTACCGGCTCGATGGACATCTGGTCAAAGCCAAGATCTGCGAAATGCTTCACATCCTCAGAGAAATCCAGATTGTTGCGGGTAAAGGTGCCGCGGACATAGTAATCCTTGCCTGCGCGGCTCTTCGCGAACTTCTGGAACTTCGGAACAGTAATCTCATAGCTGCTGCCGTGACCGTTTCTGGTAGGACGCATGTAGTCGTTGACTTCCTTACGTCCGTCCAGGCTCATGACTACATTGCTCATCTCACGGTTACAGAAGTCCATGATCTCATCGTTTAAAAGCACACCGTTGGTGGTGATGGTAAAGCGGAAACGCTTATTGTTCGGCTCCTCCAGAGAACGGCCGTACTCAACCAGCTGCTTTACCACTTCCCAGTTCATAAGCGGCTCGCCGCCGAAAAAGTCAACCTCAAGGTTGTGGCGGTTGCCGGAATTGGCTACCAGGAAATCCAGTGCCTTTTTACCTACTTCAAAGCTCATGAGAGCACGGCGTCCGTGATACTCACCCTCTTCTGCGAAGCAGTACTTGCAGCCCAGGTTACAATCATGGGCAATGTGCAGGCAGAGTGCCTTTACAACGGTCTTTCTCGCTTTAAAATCTGTCACATAAGTCTGGTAAATATCCTTCGTGTACAGCTCCTCTGCGTTGATCAGCTCCTGAACCTCGTCCAGGGCCTCTTTTGCATCTTCAGCCGGGTATGTCTTGGAAAGCTCAGCCTCTGCATTCTTTCTTGCGGTTTCCGGAATCTGCACCGGGGACATCACCTCTCCGATGACTGGCTCTAACAGCGCAACCGCATCGTAAACTACATCGTCTACTACATGGACAGAGCCGCTGGCAATGTCCATGACAATATTATATCCGTTATTTTTATACTGATGAATCACTCAATTTCTCCTTTTTAAATCAAGTCCCTAACACACACATAGGCAGACGCAGATAAAAGTCCCGGTTTTTCGAAACCCTTATCCACCTCTGCCATCTTTTACCGTGTAACTATTCCAGTTTTACAGAAACTATTGTTATAATTATCTGTTTGCGTTCTCGCAGCTCTGGTTGCCAACGGTGCAGGAAGTCTTGCATGCAGACTGACAGGAAGTCTGGCACTCGCCGCATCCGCCCTTCTTCATGGACTCCTTCAGAGTTTTATTGTTTAAAGTCTTTACATGTTTCATGATATCTGCCTCCTGTATTATTCTTGCTCTCTGCCGCCCTTATCTGACCCTCAAAGGCTGCAATTGCATATTTTCGCGTTGATTATACCATATACAGGGAGCGTCCGCAAGTTAAAGTTATGAGATAGGCCGGAACTGCGAATAGCTTCTCCCCGGAATCATACCGCCGCGGTAGGAGGCCAGCTCGCTGACCGTCACCAGCTGGAACCCGCGCTTTACCAGCTCCGGGATGATCGTTTCGCTGGCATCTGCGGTGGCATCATACAAATCGTGCATCAAAATGATATCTCCGTCCTTTACCTTCTCGAGCACTGTCTGGATCGTCTGGGAGGCATCCCTGGTTTTCCAGTCCAGCGTGTCAATGCTCCAGAGAATCGCCGGCATGGAGATAGCGCCCGCAATATTCATGCCCTCCACCGTTTTTGCGCCGCCGCAGGGACGCATCAGCACCGGAGAGATACCGCAGGCATCGGAAACTACCTGATTTGTCGCCACCAACTGATTCGCCAGCTCCGCCGGTGCCACCTTCGTCATAAGGGTATGGTCGTAGGTATGGTTTGCCACCTCACAGCCCTGAGCCACCATCTGTTTTAAAACATCCGGACTCTTGATAACCTGTTTGCCCACCATAAAAAAGGTAGCCCGGCCTCCGTTATCCTGCAGACACTTTAAGATCCGCGGCGTGACCGTAGGTGAGGGACCATCATCATAGGTCAGGGCCACCATGGGCCGGTTCGGATCAATATTTCCGGCGTAAACCGCACCTCCGGTCCGCTTCACCACAGAAACCCGCACACCATCCACGCGAAGACCCACACCAACTGCTCCGGCCTCCGCACCGTCTGAAGCCCATTCTGTCCACTGGGAATCCTGCAGTACACTGTAAAGCACTTCATAATAGGTTGCCAGATCTCCGGTCAGTTCCATGGCAATGCCCTCAAGAGGCATACTGCCGGCAGAATCTCCTGCCTCATTGCCATCCTCCTGCCAGTCCAGCCATCCGGTTCCGCTTAAGTTTACCCGGTAGCGGATGGTTCCGCTCATGCCCTCCGGCTGCCCGTTCAGGGTCGCCCGGAGTGCTGTTATGTAAGAATTGGCCGGTGCCATGCTGTAGGAATTGTCCGCAAAGAAATGGCTCCAGCCCACTCCGTTCACCGCAATACCATATATGGCTCCCATATCCGGTAGATTGTCCCGGTACTGCTCAGCCTCCGCTGCAGCCAGGCTTTCTGCCTCTGCCGCGGACGCGCTCATGCTTTCCTGCATTGCCGCTGCCTGTACAGCTGCCTTCTCTGCCTTCCAGCTTCGTACACGTCCGGAAACCGCAGCCACCAGCACACCAGTCAGTACGCAGACTGCCAGGAGCCCCAGGAGCACGATACGCCGTTTCCGGCGCAGCTGCTTCATCTTCCGGGCCTTTCTTGCCCGCATCTCCCGGATCTCCCGCTCCGAAAGCGGCCGCCCCGGCCTTCCGCCAGGCTGCCAGGGTGCGTTTCCGCCTGTATTTCTCACAAAATTCCTGCTCGAATTCTCTCCCCCACGTATCTGACTCATATATCTCCCATACTTTCTATAAAACGATATGTATGAAAACGACCTCCGGTATTTTCTGCATGAAAATATAGGAAGTCGTTTTCTTACATGCCCGGACCTACTGAGATTACGGTCAGGCTATATTATTTTTTACTCTTCGCTGTCGTCGATATCGAATACTTCCGGAGCCTCATCCTCCATATCCTCATCGCCGGAAAGCAGGATCTCATCATCATCCTCCAGAGCGACCTCATCCTGCGGCTCTACATCTGTGTTGAGCTTTACGGAACGGTAACGCTTCATACCGGTACCTGCCGGGATCAGCTTACCAATGATAACGTTCTCCTTCAGACCGATCAGATGGTCAACCTTGCCGTTGATAGCCGCCTCGGTCAGAACCTTGGTGGTCTCCTGGAAGGATGCTGCAGACAGGAAGGAATCGGTAGCCAGGGATGCCTTGGTAATACCAAGCATAACCTGCTTGCCCTCTGCCGGCTGCTTGCCCTCTGCGATCAGAGCCTCATTCATCTCATTGAAGTCCAGAACATCCATGGAAACGCCCGGCAGCACATCGCTGTCGCCGCTCTCCTCAATGCGGATCTTCTTTAACATCTGACGAACGATCATCTCAACGTGCTTATCGTTGATTTCTACACCCTGCAGACGGTATACACGCTGTACCTCCTGGATCATATAATCCTGTACTGCGCGGACACCCTTGATCTTTAAGATGTCGTGCGGGTTTACGCTACCTTCGGTCAGCTCATCACCGGCCTCGATCACCTGCTCGTCCTGAACCTTGATTCTGGAACCGTACGGGATCAGATAGGTCTTGGAATTGCCGGTTTCCGGATCAGTAACTACGATCTCACGTTTCTTCTTGGTATCTTTCAGGGTTACAACACCGCCAAACTCAGAGATGATCGCAAGACCCTTCGGCTTACGTGCCTCAAACAGCTCCTCTACTCGAGGAAGACCCTGTGTGATATCTCCACCTGCTACACCGCCGGTATGGAAGGTACGCATGGTCAGCTGGGTACCCGGCTCACCGATAGACTGTGCTGCGATGATGCCGACTGCCTCACCAACCTGTACCGGCTGGCCGGTTGCCATGTTGGCACCATAACATTTTGCGCAGACACCGATATGGGACTTACAGCTAAGGACGGTACGGATCTTGACGGAATCACGGCCCATCTTGTTCAGTGCCTTCATAACAGCTGCAGCACGTTTCGGAGTACACATATGGTTTGCCTTTACAACCACTTCTCCGGTCTCCGGATCGGTGATGGTCTCAGCAATGTAACGGCCAGTGATACGCTCCTCCAGGCTCTCGATGGTCTCTTTGCCATCGGTGAATGCCTTGATCTCCATGTACGGGATATCCTTGCCTTCGCAGCAGTCAACCTCACGTACGATCAGATCCTGGGATACATCTACCAGACGACGAGTAAGGTAACCGGAGTCTGCGGTACGCAGCGCGGTATCGGACATACCCTTTCGTGCACCATGAGCGGAAATGAAGTACTCCAGTACGTCAAGACCCTCACGGAAGTTGGATTTGATAGGAAGCTCGATGGTGTGACCGGTTGTATCTGCCATAAGTCCTCGCATACCTGCCAGCTGCTTGATCTGCTTATCAGATCCTCGCGCACCGGAGTCTGCCATCATGAAGATGTTGTTGTACTTATCCAGACCGCCTAACAGGTCTTTGGTCAGCTGGTCATCGGTAACCTTCCAGGTTTCAATAACCTCTTTATAACGCTCTTCCTCAGTGATAAGACCACGGCGGAAGTTCTTTGCAATACGGTCAACGGTTGCCTGAGCATCTGCCAGGAGCTGCGGCTTGGATGCCGGCACGGTCATATCCGCGATGGATACGGTCATGGCTGCTCTGGTGGAGTACTTGTAACCAATCGCCTTGATATCATCCAGGGTAACAGCAGTCTGGGTAGCGCCATGTACGTTGATGACCTTCTCCAGAATCTTCTTTAACTGTTTCTTTCCTACGTGGAAATCAACCTCAAGAAGCAGCTCGTTGCCCGGAATGCTTCTGTCTACGAAGCCCAGATCCTGCGGGATGATCTCGTTGAAGATGAAACGGCCAAGTGTGGATTCTACAATTCCGGTCATCTCGGTGCCATCCGGCATGGTCTTGGTGATTCTTACCTTGATGCGGGAGTGCAGGGTCACAGCAGCGTTCTCGTATGCAAGAATTGCCTCGTTTACGCTCTTGAAGATCATGCCCTCGCCGGTTGCGCCCGGGCGCTCCTGGGTCAGATAGTAGATACCGAGTACCATATCCTGGGAAGGAACGGCTACCGGACCACCATCAGACGGCTTTAACAGGTTGTTCGGAGACAGGAGCAGGAAACGGCACTCAGCCTGTGCTTCCTGGGTCAGCGGAAGATGTACTGCCATCTGGTCTCCATCGAAGTCTGCGTTGAACGCGGTACATACCAGCGGATGCAGCTTGATCGCCTTACCTTCTACCAGGATCGGCTCGAAGGCCTGGATACCCAGTCTGTGCAGGGTAGGGGCACGGTTTAACATAACCGGATGCTCTTTGATGACATCCTCGAGTACATCCCACACCTCGGACTGCAGACGCTCTACCATCTTCTTTGCGCTCTTGATGTTGTGAGCGGTTCCGTTCTGAACAAGCTCCTTCATAACGAACGGCTTGAACAGCTCGATCGCCATCTCCTTCGGAAGACCGCACTGGTAGATCTTCAGCTCCGGTCCAACGACGATAACGGAACGTCCGGAATAGTCAACTCGCTTACCCAGCAGGTTCTGACGGAAACGTCCCTGCTTACCTTTCAGCATATCGGAAAGGGATTTCAGTGCACGGTTTCCAGGACCGGTAACCGGTCTGCCGCGGCGTCCGTTGTCGATGAGGGCATCGACTGCCTCCTGCAGCATACGCTTCTCGTTACGGACGATGATATCCGGAGCGCCAAGCTCAAGCAGGCGGGCAAGACGGTTGTTACGGTTGATGATTCTTCTGTATAAATCGTTTAAGTCGGAGGTTGCGAAACGGCCGCCGTCCAGCTGTACCATCGGACGGATATCCGGCGGGATGACCGGGATCACGGTCATGATCATCCACTCCGGCTTGTTTCCGGAATTGCGGAATGCCTCTACAACTTCCAGTCTCTTGATGATTCTTGCACGCTTCTGGCCGCTGGAATCCTTCAGCTCGCGTTTGAGCATTTCAGACTCCTTCTCCAGATCGATGCTCTGAAGAAGCTCAAGCACAGCCTCGGCACCCATTCCTACGCGGAAGTTG
This sequence comes from Ventrimonas sp., assembly GCF_048380235.1. Classification (NCBI taxonomy): domain Bacteria; kingdom Bacillati; phylum Bacillota; class Clostridia; order Lachnospirales; family Lachnospiraceae; genus Ventrimonas; species Ventrimonas sp. The sequence goes on from NZ_DBFCCJ010000021.1 coordinate 44,299, forward strand.
CCGTAGCCCCACTTTTCCACCTCTTCGCGGTACTCTTTCTCGGAGAGTACCTGCTTGTACTGCAGGCTGGTCTGACCTGCGTCCAGAACGATGTAGGACGCAAAGTACAGAACCTTCTCCAGTACTCTCGGGGAAATATCCAGGATGAGACCCATACGGCTCGGGATACCCTTAAAGTACCAGATATGAGATACAGGAGCAGCCAGCTGAATGTGGCCGATACGCTCTCTGCGGACGCTAGCCTTGGTTACCTCAACGCCGCATCGGTCGCAGATCACGCCTTTGTATCTGATTTTTTTATATTTACCACAATGACATTCCCAGTCCTTGCTCGGTCCGAAGATGCGCTCACAGAACAGACCGTCGCGCTCCGGTTTTAAAGTACGATAGTTGATGGTCTCCGGCTTTTTTACCTCGCCGTGTGACCACTCCAGAATCTTCTCCGGGGAAGCCAGGCCAATCTTAATGGCATCAAATGTCAATGGCTGATAAGTTTCATTTGTCTCAGGCATGAGCGTTACTCCCTTCTATTATTCTTCATCAAAGGAATCATCGGTGTAATCGTCAGATTCCCCTTCGAAATCATCGCTGCTGTCATCGTCACCCTCGACGCCAACCAGCTCTCCATCCTTGAACTCCTGCTGCTGATAGCCGTAGTCGCCAAAGGACTCATCACGGTTGTAGCGGCTGTCACCCTCGATGATGTGACGCAGATCGGTCTCGCCGTAATCTACGTTCTCACCGATCTCAACCTCGGTTCCGTCGTCACGCAGTACGCTTACATCCAGACCAAGGGACTGCAGCTCTTTTAACAGTACCTTGAAGGACTCCGGAATACCCGGCTCAGGGATGTTCTCGCCCTTGATGATCGCCTCGTAGGTCTTCACACGTCCGACAACATCATCGGACTTCACGGTCAGGATCTCCTGCAGGGTGTAGGATGCGCCATACGCCTCCAGAGCCCAAACCTCCATCTCACCGAAACGCTGTCCGCCGAACTGTGCCTTACCACCCAGAGGCTGCTGGGTAACAAGGGAGTATGGGCCGGTGGAACGTGCATGGATCTTATCGTCAACCAGGTGATGCAGCTTCAGGTAATGCATGTGGCCGATGGTTACCGGGCTGTCAAAGTACTCTCCGGTACGTCCGTCACGCAGTCTTACCTTACCGTCGCGTCGGAGCGGAACGCCCTTCCACAGCTCACGGTGCTCCAGATGGGAGCCTAAGTAATCCATAACTTCCGGTTTCAGGATCTCTTTGTATTTCTCTTCAAACTCCTCCCAGGAGGTGTTTACATAATCGTTGGCAATTTCCAGGGTATCCATGATGTCTACCTCGTTCGCGCCCTCGAATACTGGGGTGGAAATGTTAAAGCCCAGTGCCTTACATGCAAGGCTTAAGTGCATCTCCAGGACCTGTCCGATGTTCATTCGGGAAGGTACGCCCAGCGGGTTCAGCACGATATCCAGCGGACGTCCGTTCGGCAGGAACGGCATATCCTCTACCGGAAGCACGCGGGAAACGACACCCTTGTTACCATGACGTCCTGCCATCTTATCACCTACAGAAATCTTACGTTTCTGAGCAATATAAATGCGGACAGTCTGGTTTACGCCAGGAGCCAGCTCGTCGCCGTTCTCTCTGGTAAATACTTTTGCGTCGATAATGACGCCGTAAGCACCGTGCGGTACCTTTAAGGAGGTATCTCTTACCTCTCTTGCCTTCTCACCGAAGATGGCACGCAGCAGTCTCTCCTCTGCAGTCAGCTCAGTCTCACCCTTCGGGGTAACCTTACCAACCAGGATATCACCGGCACGGACCTCTGCACCGATACGGATGATACCTCTCTCGTCCAGGTCCTTTAACGCATCGTCGCCGACACCCGGAACGTCGCGGGTGATCTCTTCCGGTCCGAGCTTGGTATCACGGGCTTCTGCCTCATACTCCTCAATATGAACGGAGGTGTAGACATCTTCCATAACCAGTCTCTCGCTTAAGAGAACCGCATCCTCGTAGTTGTAACCCTCCCAGGTCATGAATCCGATCAGCGGGTTCTTACCGAGAGCGATCTCACCGTTGCTGGTGGACGGACCGTCTGCAATGACCTCGCCTGCCTCAACATGGTCGTTCTTATAAACGAGCGGCTTCTGGTTGTAGCAGTTGGACTGGTTGCTTCGGGAGAATTTGATCAGATGGTAAACATCTTTCGCGCCGTTGTCATCTCTCTTGATGATGATCTCGTTGGAAGCGGAACGCTCAACAACACCGGCATGCTTTGCAACAACGCAGACACCAGAGTCAACCGCAGACTTGCCCTCGATACCGGTACCTACTGCAGGAGCCTCGGTTCTTAAAAGCGGAACGGCCTGACGCTGCATGTTGGATCCCATCAGAGCACGGTTTGCATCGTCGTTCTGAAGGAACGGGATCATGGAGGTTGCTACGGAGAATACCATCTTAGGAGATACGTCCATTAAGTCGATGGCTCTCTTCTGGAACTCGGAAGTCTCCTCACGGAAACGGCCGGCTACGTTATTGTGTACGAAATAGCCATTCTCGTCTAACTGGGTGTTTGCCTGTGCGACAACGAAGTTATCCTCCTCGTCTGCGGTCAGGTATACAACCTCATCGGTTACACGCGGGTTGGCCGGATCGGTTTTATCTACAATACGGTACGGAGCCTCGATGAAGCCGTACTCATTGACCTTTGCATAGGTTGCCAGAGAGTTGATCAGACCGATGTTCGGTCCCTCAGGAGTCTCGATCGGGCACATACGTCCGTAATGGGTGTAATGTACATCTCGAACCTCGAATCCGGCACGGTCACGGGACAGACCGCCAGGTCCCAGTGCAGAGAGACGTCTCTTGTGAGTCAGCTCAGACAGCGGGTTGTTCTGGTCCATGAACTGGGACAGCTGGGAGCTTCCGAAGAACTCCTTCACTGCTGCAGTGACCGGTTTGATGTTGATCAGGGACTGCGGGGTAATGCCGTCCATATCCTGGGTGGTCATACGCTCTCTTACCACACGCTCCATACGGGACAGACCGATGCGGTACTGGTTCTGTAAGAGCTCACCGACGGCACGGATACGACGGTTGCCCAGATGGTCGATATCGTCCGGGGTACCGATTCCGCCTTCCAGATGCATGTTGTAGTTGATGGAAGCAATGATGTCTTCCTTGGTAATGTGCTTTGGAATCAGCTCGGTGATATTCTTATGAACCAGCTTCTTTAACTCTTCCTGGTCATCACCAGCTTCTTCCAGAATCGTTTTTAATACCGGATAATATACTAATTCCGTAACACCGGCTTCCTTCGGATCGAAGTCTACATATGCTGCCAGGTCAACCATTAAGTTGGACAGCACCTTGTAGTTTCTCTCCTCAGTCTGAATCATGACATACGGAACTGCCGCATTCTGCAGGGTAGTTGCCAGCTCTTTGTCGATCTTGGTACCAGCCTCTGCCAGAATCTCTCCGGTTGTCTCATCCACTACATCCTCAGCCAGGATCTGGCCTTTGATGCGGTTTTTAAAGTGAAGCTTCTTATTGAATTTATATCTGCCGACTTTGGCCAGGTCATAACGGCGCGGGTCAAAGAACATGCTGTTTAACAGGCTTTCTGCACTATCAACGGATAACGGCTCGCCCGGACGGATCTTGCGGTAGAGCTCTAACAGACCATCCTGATAGCTCTCTGCAGTATCTTTGCCAAAGCTTGCCAGCAGTTTCGGTTCTTCACCGAACAGATCAATGATCTCCGCATTGGTGCCATAGCCCAGTGCACGCACCAGTACGGTTACCGGAACCTTACGGGTACGGTCTACGCGAACGTAGAAGATATCATTGGAGTCAGTCTCATACTCAAGCCATGCACCACGGTTCGGGATTACGGTACAGGTGTACAGTTCCTTACCGATCTTGTCGTGTCCGATTCCGTAGTAAATGCCCGGAGAACGGACCAGCTGGCTTACGATAACTCGTTCAGCGCCGTTGATGACGAATGAGCCGGTATCGGTCATGAGCGGAAGATCTCCCATAAAGATCTCGTGCTCGTTGATCTCTTCTTTGTCCTTATTGTAAAGTCTTACCTTTACCTTTAAAGGTGCAGCGTAAGTTGCGTCGCGTTCTTTGCATTCTTCGATGTTGTATTTGACTTCATCTTTACATAATGTAAAATCAACGAATTCGAGGCTTAAATGACCTGCGAAATCGGAGATTGGGGAGATATCTTCAAATACTTCCTTCAATCCTTCATCGAGGAACCACTGATAGGAGTCTTTCTGAATCTCAATCAGGTTTGGCATCTCAAGAACTTCTTTCTGTCTTGAGTAGCTCATTCTAACGCTCTTTCCCGATGTGACCGGGCGCATTCTGCTTTTCTCCATTGACGTTTCACCCCTGTTTTCTAATCTAATTTCTGGCGTATTTTTGGGCGCAAAAAGCCCAGAACGCCACAATAGTGCACACTCCATAATATCATACGCCTGTCAAGGTGTCAAGTTTTTCCTTGATTTTTTTTGCCGAAAATGCTATACTTTTCGTACAGGTGTGTCCTGTTACACAAAAGAACCTAATGGAGGTATTGCCCAATGCATCTTGTTTTAAACGTTTTGCTGGTGATTCTGGTGATCGCAGTCATTGCTCTTGCGGTTCTGTACTTCTTGGGAAGGAAGCTCGAAAAACGTCAGGTTGAGCAGCAGCAGCTTCTGGAAATGTCCAAACAGACGGTTTCCATGCTGGTCATCGACAAAAAGAAGATGAAGATCAAAGAATCCGGTCTTCCGAAAATCGTCTATGAGCAGACTCCGAAGTACATGCGCTGGGCGAAGGTTCCGGTTGTAAAGGCGAAGGTAGGTCCGAAGGTTATGACCCTGCTGGCAGATGAGCGCGTGTTTGCATCTCTCCCGGTTAAGACCGAGGCAAAAGTAGTCGTAAGCGGTCTTTACATTACCGAGATCAAGAGCGTCCGCGGCGGAGCGATCCCGCAGGCACCGAAGAAAAAAGGTTTCTTCGCAAGATTTAAAAAAGACAATTAAATCATGAACGCCAAAAGAAGAGGTAAGCGCCAGGCGCCTGCCTCTTCTTTTTCTTTACGCTTCCCCAAGCTCCAGCTTCGCACAGCCCTTGGATGTCACATCCAGGACAATGCGGCAGTCGGATACATGGTCGTAATTGATATCGAGGGAATACTCTACCTCTACCTTCAGGTGATCATCCTCTTCCTCAAAGCCAATCCGGCTCGTAGTCATCTCCACCAGCATCTCTCCCATGGGAGTCGCATAATGGGTCTGGGTCTTTTTGTCCACCTCAAACACCATACTGGCAGATATCGGCCCGCTTTTCCTGATCTCCAGCTTATCTGGTGTCAGCTTCATGGTGTTGCGGATCGTTCCGTCCGTTCCCTCCATGACCTCATCATAGATCAGGTAATGCTTGTTATTCTTCCAGAAGTAATCACCGGCCGTGATCACCTCTACCACGCCCTCATCGTCCTCCATGGACTGGAGGCCGCTTAAGCGAATCAGTACATCTCTTGTCATAATCCTCAACTCTCTTATGGCATTTCTATCGCATTTTTAATATTCTTCGATATTGATCTTCTTCGTTTCCTTTACATCTTCCGGTAATATGGAGCTTGCGAAATCTGTAAATTTCTCCGCCAGGTCACTGACATAAAACTGATACTTCTCCCCTGCAAACGGTGCGAACGGATCGCGGCTCAGCCCATGCTCCGCAAGAAGTCCGCGAAGCTCGATCGCGGTCTCATAAGCCGGATTCACCAGAGTGACATCCTCCCCCATCAGCCGTCTCATGGTAGAGCGCAGCAGCGGATAATGTGTACAGCCAAGCACCAGGGTGTCAATATAGCGCTCCTTCAAAATGCTCAGATACCGGGAAGCGATCTCATCTGTCACCGGATCATGAAGCCACCCTTCCTCCACCAGCGGAACAAACAGCGGACAGGATTTGCCGAACACCTGAATGCCCGGCTTCATCTTTTTCATGACCTCCGTGTAAATACCGCTGCCGATGGTCGCTTCCGTTCCAATGACACCGATACGGCCGTTTCTGGTAGATTCCACAGCCGTCTTTGCCCCGGCATGGATCACACCAATGATCGGAATATCCGACTCTGCCGCCACAGTATCCAGAGTCAGAGCCGTTGCCGTGTTGCAGGCAATGACAATGGCCTTCACCTCTCTGGTCCGCAGGAAACGGATGATCTGGCGGGAATAACGCAGGACCGTATCCCGGGATTTACTTCCGTAGGGGACCCTTGCGGTATCTCCAAAATAAACGATCCGCTCATTCGGCAGCTGCCGCATGATCTCTCTTGCTACCGTCAGGCCGCCCACACCGGAATCGAATACGCCAACCGGCGCGTTTCTGTCACTCATGGCTTCCTACCTCTCAAAGGCCAGGTCAATGAGGCGGTCTACCAGCTCCGGCTTTGAAATACCGGCAGCCTCCCAGAGCATCGGGTACATGCTGATGGCAGTAAAGCCCGGCATGGTGTTGATCTCATTGAAGATGACCTCTCCGTCGTTGGTAACAAAGAAGTCTACGCGGGACAGGCCATAGCCGTCTACTGCGTTAAAGATCTTTGCGGCTGCCTCGCGCACGCGTTCTGCGGAATCGCCCGGAAGCTCCGGTCCGATAACAGTGCGGGACTCTGCATTATTGTATTTTGCATCGAAATCATAGAACTCTGCTGCTGCCAGGATCTCGCCTACACCGGAAGCCTTTACCGGCTTCTGGCCGCCGCCAAGGACTGCGCACTCTACCTCATGTCCCACGATGGTCTCCTCCACCAGGATCTTGCGGTCATGCTTCGCAGCCTCCTTTAAGGCTTCGATCAGTTCTCTGCGGGTTTCTGCTTTGTTTACACCGCGGGAAGAGCCTGCGTTAGACGGCTTTACGAATACCGGATACTGGAAATGAGTCTCCACTGCCGCTACCGGAATATCCATATCCTTTTCCATCTCCCAGCGCATCACCGGAACATATTTTGCCTGGCGGATGCCCAGGGTATCTACGATGATCTTTGTATACAGCTTATCCATGGATACCGCGGAAGCCAGCACACCACAGCCTACATATGGGATCTTTGCCAGCTCGAACAGGCCCTGAACAGTACCGTCCTCGCCGTAAAGGCCGTGGAGCACCGGAAATGCCACATCGATCCTCTCTTCTCTGGTCACGCCGTTCTCCATAATGAGAGCGCACTTTTTTGTTGCATCCGGGGAGATAACAACCTCCACGCTGCTCTCTCTCCAGGCTCCGGAACGGATATCCTCCACGCTCTCTGCCTTCACCCAGTGTCCTTCCTCGGTAATGCCGATGAGGAGCAGGTCATACTTTTCTTTATTTATCTGGTCAATCACATTGGCCGCAGACACACAGGATACTACATGCTCTGAGGATTGTCCGCCGAACAGGACTGCGATTTTCTTTTTGCTCATAACGATTCCCTCTCTTTTCCAAAATATCTGATTAATTATACCATATCTGTCAACACTTAAGAAGTGACAGGGTATACAAGAATAGATCTTTTCCCCTGGCAGAAGGAGGCTTTTTCCATGAAACAAAAATTAATTCTTCCCCTTCTTCTCCTTTCCCTGCTGCTTTCCATGGGAAACCTGCAGAAACGCCGGGAAGCACTGGCAGACCGCATCGCCCCTTCCATTCTGCGCTTCCACATTCTCGCCAACAGCGATTCCAAAACCGATCAGGCCGTAAAGCTGGAGGTGCGCAGTTTTCTTTTAGACTATATCCGGGACCACCTGCCGGAAAGCGCAGACAGCAAGAACGAGGTTTCCGGCTGGCTTTTCAAAAACAAAACCAGCCTGGAGACTGCCGCCAGTCGTTTTCTTGCCGAAAAGCAAATGCCCTATAGCGCTGCGCTTTCCCTGGAACGCACCTGGTTTCCCACAAGAGTCTACGATGATCTGGTGATCCCCTGCGGCACCTACGATGCCGCCCGTCTCATCCTCGGAAAAGGAAAGGGCCACAACTGGTGGTGCGTCCTCTACCCGCGGTTCTGTTTTCTCGATGAAGCCTGCAGGGAAATTCCGGAGGAAAGCCGCAGAGAGCTTCAGGAAAAACTGAATCAGGGCGATTATCCCCTGCTTAAGGATCATCGCCCTGAACTGAATATTCGTTTTTTCTTTTTCCCGGATTTTCAGCCGGTGCTGCCATCACACAGCAGCGGCTGAGCTTGTTTTGGCCCAGGCTATTCTATGGACGCCAGGCCCTGAACACCCCAGTTATAGGTTTCCATGGCCAGGCGCAGCGCAGTATCCGCGCTCTCATAGGAACTCTTTGCCTGATAATAGGAAATCTCGGTGCCAATATAATCGGATTCTCCGAGAAGTCCCATCTGATACATGCGTGTATATTTGTCGTGTGTCTTCTGAGCTGCCTGATAACCGGCTCTCGCACCTTCGAATGCCTCTTTCTGTGTATATACATCGTTGTACAGACGCTTCATCTCAATAGTCAGCTTCTGTTCTCCTTCCTCGATCACACCGAGACGACTCTCGATACTGGCATTGCTGGTTCCCTTTGCGGAGGTACGCTGGCTGATCAGGGTGCTGTTATTGCCGATCGCCTTCTTCGTATCTTCCTCCAGATTCATCTGATCGATCTGGGCCAGATCAGTCTCCGGGATCGGAGCAAGCTCCGGGGAAGCATCCGCCGTCCATCCGGTCAGAGTACATAACGTAGGCTTTAACTGCAGCAGTCCGCCGTCCAAAGATGCCACGGAGCTTGCCGCGGAAAGCCGGTTGGTCTGGGCTGTCAGAACATCCTGGTCTGTGGCCATGCCAAGGGCATGCTTATTTACCGCGATCTCATACTGCTTCGCATAAAGCTCCTGCAGCTTTTCCAGGGTATTGCGCTGTTTTAACAGCGAATCATACGTGATCATCAGAGACTGCGCCGCTTTCGTGATCTGCTTTTCGCCCTTCTGAATACCGGCCACCGTTTTCTGGTTGTACAGATCGGTGCTGCGCAGGCCCGATGCAACCTTGCCAAGAATGATTTCCTGCATAGTATAATTTCCGTATCCTGTCCAGTTTCCCTGGTCTTTCGCCTCGTCCTTCAGATTTTTCATCTTGCCGCGCTGACTGTCCAGCTCCTGGATATTCCGGTCAATCTTTTCCTTGCTTTCCCGCAGGTTTTTCCAGATTTCCGAAATGCTGCTGTTATAGACATGCACCAGATCCGGAATCTCATCATATTCCAGCACATTATCCTGAAGCTTTGCCCAGGTCTCTGCATCGTAGGTGTCCTCCGGATTTCCGGTGACCGGGGCATACGCCGCAAATGCAGTGCCCGGCATTGCCGCAAGGAGCATGGTGCCTGCAAGCACTGCTGCTCCCACACATTTCAGATATGCCTTCCGGCTGCAATTTTTTCTCATCCTGTTCACCGCCTTATGATGCATTTGCCAGGCCATTCAGTACCCACTCATAGGACTGGATCGCCTGGAGCAGGTTATACTTTGCAATCTGCGCCTGGATCATGGCAGAATCGTATGCATACTTTCTGTTCAGGTAATCCAGCTTTCCGATCATGCCAAGCTGATACTGGCGTTCCGTCGTCTGCATGGTCTTTTCCTGCAGCTGAGCCTGTGCTCCCTTCAGGTCCATGGAAGCCTTCGCTGCCAGCACATTCTGATAGCTGCCGGTTACGGAAGCTCCGATGGTCTGGGTATCCTCCCGGATGGTTTTCTCCAGGGTTTCTTTCGTATCATCGCTCTTTGCGTTTTCCAGCTTCCGTTTATTTACCTTCATGGTGTAGCTGTTTTCCACCGCCTGCGCTTTATCCGCAGCAGGATTCATGGCCGCGATCCGGTCCGGATCCGGCTCCGGCAGCGTGCCGATCTCCGGCCGGTCATCATGCTTCCAGCCCAGAGCAACAAACAGCTTTTCCTGGTTGTTCTCAATGGTATTCTGATCATCCAGAATCGCCTTGTTGGCATTTCTTAAATTTTCCTCCGCAGACAGGACATCCACATCCGTTGCCATGCCTAAGGACTGGCGGGTCTGAACGCTCTGATACGTCTCGGTCAGCAGCTCCTGATTCTTCTGATCCAGCTCCAGCTGCAGCTGATTTACATAATATGCAATCATCATCTGCTGCGCGTTGGAGGTCAGCATGGCCTCCGCGGAAGCATAATTATAATAGTAGGTCATGTAATCATCCACCGCTTCATCGGCGGATTTTCTCCAGTTATCGATCTGCATCTCACTTGTCACAATGGCCGTCATAATACTTGCGTAGGAAGTATCATCCACATCCGGGTAGCTTAAGCTGGCTTCCAGATCGTCTGCCAGTTCCCGGTAGCGGTCGGCCCATTCGTCATTGCTCTCGCCGTAATCCTTACGGAACTTGCTTAAGTCAATGGCATTTTTCTGGACGGTCGCATTGTATTCGTGGATCAGATCTGCAATCTCATCGTACTCGATCTTATTGTCCTGTAATCTGGCCCACTCCTCCGCACTGCGTGAAAACTCCGGGCTGGCAGCAAACGCCGTGACCGGCGCTGCTGTCATCATCACTCCGGCCATTCCCAGAGATAATGCCTGTTTTAATCGTTTCATCTAACATCCTCCGAAGCCGTCTGGCTTATTAATCGTAATGGGGTTCCGGTTTCTTTTTCGGGCTCATAACCTCATAGTAGATCGGCAGCATTAAGAGTGCCAGCACAGTGGAAGCCACGAGACCTCCCACATCTACCAGGGCCAGGCCCTGCATGCTCTTACCGCTGTCACCGTAGGCCAGCGCCATCGGGATCATGGATACAATGGTCGTTAACGTTGTCATCAGGATCGGGCGCAGACGGGTCGCGCCGGCCTCGATCAGGGCGGTGTCGCGGTCCATCTCACTGCGGTACTGGTTTACGGTATCGACATACAGGATACCGTTGTTTACTACGGTTCCGACTAACATCAGGAATCCCAGCAGGGATACCATACTGATCGGGCAGTCCGCCAGGTACAGAAGTCCGAAGGAACCGATCAGGGAGAACGGAATGGTGGTCATGACCATCAGAGAGAACTTCGGTGACTCGAACTGTGCCGCCATGACTACGAAAATCAGGAAAATTGCCGTGATGATCGCGGTGCCCAGGTTTCCGAACTCCTCCTTCATGCTCTCATCCTGGGAGTTTAATCCACGGGTGATGGTCGAAGTTAAATGCTTGCTTACTACTTCATTGTATAACTTATTCTCGATCGCATCGATCTGGCGGGCATCATCGGTCGGAACATCACCGGTGATGGTTACCTGATACTGCTTATCCTTTCTGGTAATGGTGTTCGGGCTGTCCTGGAAAACAATATCTGCCACATCTGCCAGTGCCACGGAGCCGCCTGCATTTCCGGTCAGGACAATGCCCTTCAGCTTGTCGATGGTGTCGTACTCATCCTCCGGGTACTCGACCATAACACTGACATCATCACCGTCTACGTTTAAGGTGGTTGCTTCCTTGCCGCCCAGCATGCTGCTGACGGTGCCTGCGATCTGAAGCGGAGTGATATTCTCCGCGTTTGCCTTCACGGCATCAATGTTCAGCTTGACAACCGGCGCCGCATTCTCCAGGGTACTGTGCACCTTGGAAACCTCCGGACGTGCAAGCAGCTCTTTGGTAATCTGGTCAGATGCGCTCTTGAGCTCATCGTACTGGGTACCCTGTAAAATATACTCAATACCACTGGTGCTGCTGGTCATCGTAGACGAGGACGCGATGTCCATGGAAATGTTTGCGCCTGCGATCTGGTTTAACAGCGGCTTCCACTCCTTGATGACCTCATTGGTCTCGCGCTTTCTGTCATCCTTTAAGTAAGCAGTCAGCGTTGCGCCGGAGCTGGTCATGGCAGACATACCGCTTCCGCCGGAAGTTAACATATAGGAATCCAGGTCTTCATCTGCGGTAACGATCTTCTCTACCTGCTCGTAAATCCTGTCTTCCTCCTCCAGGGTCAGGCCCGGACGGGTTTCAATGCTGACAGCGATCTCACCGGTATCATCGGAAACCATCAGCTCCATGCGCAGCTGGGAAGCCATCCAGAAGGCAGCCACCAGCAATGCAACAGAAGTGAAGATCACGGTTTTCTTTTTCTTCAGCAGCACCTTCATGATACTGCGATAGCCATTCTGCATGGCACGGATCAAAGCACCGACCGGAGATTCCTCCTTCTCCTGCGGGCGGTAGAAGCAGTAACAAAGCGGAACGATGGTCATTGCACTGATGAGGGATGCCACCATACAGAAGATGATCGTAAAGCCTAACGGCTTGAACATCTGGCCTGTCAGGCCCTGAAGCAGAGCCAGCGGCAGGAATACAACACAGGTGGTCACGGTACTTCCGATAATGGACTGCAGCACAATGCCGCTTCCCTCCAGGGCAGCCTCCCGGTATCCCACAATGCCTTTTCCCTTGGTGGAACGGAAGCAGCTCTCCAGCACTACAATGGAGTTATCTACCATCATACCTACACCAAGCACCAGACTCGATAAGGTAACTACGTTTAAGGAGAAGCCCATAACCTGGATCAGGATCAGGGCAGCCAGGATGGAGATCGGGATGGAGGTACCAACGATCAGGGATGCCTTGATCTCACCAAAGAACAGGAAGATGATCAGCATGGAAACCACAACTGCCATCACCATGGTCTGCATAACACTCTTCAAGGAAGAGTTGATCTCATCACTGGTATCACTTACGGTGATGATCTCCAGATTCTCATCTGCATCGGTCAGATTCTTGATGGTCTGCTTGACTGCCTTGGAAACATCCACCGCAGAAGCGCTCTGCTGCTTCTTGATACCGATGGAAATGGTATCTTCGCCGTTATAACGCGCAATACTGCTGGCATCCTCTTTCGCCATCTGAACGTTTGCGACATCAGACAGGTAGATCACATTGCCATTTCCAAGATTTAGCGGAATGCTCTTTAATAATTCTTCTGTGTCATACTGGGTTCCGGCACTGACGGAAAGCTTCTGGCCTCCCACAATGGTATCACCGGCCGGATAGGTAAAGTCTGCGCTGCCGATGGCGGTGGCAACAGAAGCAAGGTTTAAATGATACTGCTCCAGCTTCTCCGGAATCAGCTGTACCTGAATGTACTCCTTCTGTCCGCCGCTGATGCTGACATCGGTAACGGTGGTGATCTTCTCAAACTCCGGAACGATCTTGTTGTTTACATAGTTGTAAAGGTCGGACTGCGCCTTGTTATTGACCGACAGAGACATGGTATCCATCTCGTCAATGTTCATCTCCATGATGACCGGGGCATTGCAGTCGTCCGGGAGATCCCCCTCCAGGGCATCCATCTTCTTCTTTAAGTCATCGTAGGCTTCATCGATATCTTTACCATAATCATACTGGATGATGACCAGAGATACGTTTTCCATGGAGCGGGACTGAATGGTATCAACACCGCTTAAAGAGCCTATCTCTTTCTCGATCTTCGTACTTACCAGATCATTTACATCCTCCGGGCTGGCTCCCGGATATACAGAATATACAATAAGTACCGGCATTTCCATGGTCGGCATCAGCTCCAGCTTTGCGCCAAGAACAGACTGAAGACCGAACACGATCAGGCACAGGATTACCATAACAACGGTAACCGGCCGCTTCAGGACTGATTTTGTTAATCCCATTGATGTTTTCCTCCTTCTGCTCTCACACTAGTTGCCGCTTGTCTCTTCGCCGGAAGCCTCTGTGCTTTCTGCATCGTCTGCGCTCTGCGCATCGGCAGAGGTCTCTGCTGATGCATCTGCTGCCTGGGTATCTGCTGCCGCATTCGGGTCTGCCTTCTGTACCTGGGAGCCCTCATACAGCTCAGAGCTCCAGGTGGTGATCACTTCATCGGATGCATTGATGCCGGAAAGGATCTGGGCCTTCTTGGAATCGTATAAGCCAACCTCCACCGGAACGTAATGAACGGTTCCGTTATCGTATGTATACACATAAGCATCTCCGCCGGAATAGTAAACCGCGTCAACCGGAATGGTCAGCACGTTGTCCGCACGGTCGGAAATAACGGAAAGCTTAGTGGTGGAACCGGTTGGGAGCGCATCGCCGTTCTCCACGGAGGCCTTTACCTTAAAGAGTCCGGTGGAATCGTCGATCATGCTGCTGACCTCATTGATGGTGCCCTGATAATCGGTACCATTCTTATCTACGCTGATCGGATCGCCTACATGCAGCTCGGTTACCACCTTCTCCGGAACAGAAAATGTGATGGATTTACTGCCAGCGCCGGAAATCACGGCCAGAAGCACCTGGGAAGCCACGTTATCGTGCACCTCAATGTTGCAGGTCTCCACCTTGCCGGAAATCGGTGCAGTCACGTTTGCAAACTCCACCTGATAATCATAGTTCAGCTTTGCGGAATCATAGGCGATCTGGGCATTCTTGGCCTGAGTCTGAGCCTGCTCAAATGCCACACTTGCGATATCACCTGCCGCGAACAGCGCCTGCTGACGTCCCAGATTGGTATTGGCGTCATTCATAGCCTGCTGCGCGGATTCCATCTGGAGTCTTGCTGCCTCTACCTGCTTGGTATCGATCTTGCAGATTGGCTGTCCCTCCTGTACCATATCACCTGCTTTTACGAACACATCGGTGATCTCACCGGCTGCCTTCGGATAAATGTAAACCACATCAGACGGCTCTACCTTGCCCACCAGGCTGCGGTACAGTTCAATACTTCCCATCTGCGGGTTCTCTACATTCACCACCGGAATAAGGGTTTCCTCCTCCACCGGCTTTTTGCGCATTGCGCTGATGCCGGCCGCAACCGCAATCACCGCTACGACCACTCCTGCAATTACCACTTTCTTTTTCATAGCTGTCTCCTCTTATTTTCCACTTTTTATGATCGTGATTCTTTCATACTTATTACGAAATCAGGGCTCCATGCTTAATCACTTCCAGGGAATCCAGATAACGTTTCCGGATCTGATCCAGCTGATCCGGCTGCTCATAGTAAAAGCGCACCGCTAAAATCAGGGATGTAACACCAAGCTGCAGCACAACATCCAGTTCCTCCTCCGAACGTCTTGCAAACCGCTCCATACGGATCCGTTTTGCGAGCCACTGGGTCGTTTTTTCTTTTCCCGGGCTTCCCATGGGCGGTCTGTATCCGATTTCAAAGCCCATGGCCCTGGTATTCTCCTGGTAGGAGCAGACATTACGCACCAGCTGTACCATCTCCTTCGACTCTTCCAGCTTGCGGATCGTAAACTCAAACAGCCATTCCAGCATGTCGAAGAGATTACCGTCATTTTTGTCCAGCTCCCTTTCGCAGCATTCCTGCATCTGTCTCGCATTGTCCTCAAAAATATAGCGGACCACATCCTGCTTATCTTCAAAATAGGTGTAAAAGCTTCCGCGGGAAATATCCGCGTTCTGTATGATCTGGTTGATAGAGGCCTTCTCAAAGGGAACTCGCGCAAATTCCTTGATGGCGGCCTGCCGGATCACCTGCTTTTTCGCTTCCGGAAGACGATAAAATCGTTCCGTAGGCATGTTAAGCACCTCCTTCCCGTTTCTCTTTTGTAAAAATATTTCATTTTGTTTATTTTATGACAATCTGTCACTTTTTAGTGTGACAATGTGTCATATTATAATGACAGCCTGTCACATTGTCAAGTGTTCCGGAAATATTTTATACTTTCTTTACAGTTTTTTAACGCCTTCTGTTAGAGTTCCGTTAAGATTTTACTCTCCCGACGCATTTTCTTATTTTACTGTTACAATAGAATCGGAAATTTATTTCTGAAATGGAAAAATCAGAAGAATAACACACGGAGGATGTCCATGGACACCAGACAAATCGAATATATTCTGCAGATCGCAGAAGAAAACAACATCACCAAAGCAGCAGAAAAGCTGTTCATTACCCAGTCTGCCTTAAACCAGCAGCTGTTAAAGCTGGAACGGGAGCTTGGCACGCCTCTGTTTCAGCGCACCAAAAACAAGTGGTGCCTGACCGATGCCGGGCGCATCTATGTGGAGGGCGCCAGAAAAATGATGCAGATCAAAAAAGATACTTATAATCAGCTCTACGATGTTTCCCTCCTGCGCAAGGGACTTTTAAACATTGGTCTCTGCCCCGGACGCGGGCTTGATATGTTCACCGCCATCTACCCGGAGCTTCACCGCTCCATGCCAAACCTCACCATACGGCCTCTGGAAATGCGGGTAGCCCCCCAGCAGGCTGCCATTGCCGCCGGAGATCTGGATGTCGGCTTTCAGGTCCTTTCCAGATCCGACTGGCAGAAAAACCAGTATGAGGTACTTGGGAGCGAAGAACTGATCGCCATCATCCCGGCCGTCCACCCGGTGGCGCAAAAAGCTGCCCCGCCGGGAGAACCCCTGGCCACACTGGATTTAAACGAGATCCGTTACGAGCCCTTTGTACTGATGGACCGCAATTCCACGCTGCGCAGCCTCTGTGACCAGATCTTTGCCCGCAGCGGTTTTCAGCCAAACGTCCTGTTTGAAAGCAACAACACCGCCGGTATTGTATCCCTGGTAAAATCCACCATCTGCTGCGGCATTGTTCCCTGGTACTATACAAGAATCCCATCGGATGAGCTGGCCTGTTTCCGTCTGCCGGGACATCCCTCCTGGGACATTACCGTCAGCTATCCCACCACCGGCTACTTAAGCACCGGCGCCCGGGAATTCATCCGGCTCGCCAGTGAGTGGTGGAAAACGATCCAGCCGGATCAGATCTGAGCCTGATTCTCCTTTAACCATAAAGGCCCCGCCAAAGCCGCCATCTCCGGCGTGCTTTCACGGGGCCTTTGCTTCTGTTTTTCTGGATCAGCGGTTACTGGTCGATGCTGTCTGCAATTTCCTTGATGGTATTGTAGATCTGCTCATCGTTCTTCGCGGAATCCTCTGCGTTTAAGTAGTATGGCATCATATCTACATTTGCAACCGCCTCAGAAGCAGTCGGATCAGCCAGGATCTTCTGTACCAGATCTTCATAGTAGGCAATCACATCGTCTGAGGTATCTGCCGGGAAGTAGTTTCCAGCATCTCACCGATCAGGAAGAACAGAACAAACGGAGTAGTCGGCAGGCTGAATTTATGGTACACATAGCCTACGATACCGAAGATCAGGATGGACTGTACATCAAAGATCCGGTTGTTGGTCGCATACGCACCGACACAGCAAAGAACCAGGATCAATCCTATCACTGCTTTTTATCTGGCCTATGCCTGTTCCGGTGCATCTGCTGTCGGTGCTTTAGCCGCCGGTACCTCTGCTGCAGACATTTCTGCTTCCGGTAGCTTCAGCTCCCCGCGCATGTATTTGTCCATGGCTTCTGCCACCTGCTTCGCATACGCAGTTGCCTGCACAACCGTCTTTGCACCTAATACCACATCACCGGCCGCGAAAATACCAGGATGCGTCGTTTCACCAAAGCTGTTGGTCACAAGAAGTCCGTTTGCGGAAGCCTTCAGGCCTTCTGTCGTATTGACCAGCTTACTCTTCGGTCCCTGGCTGATCGAGATGATCACACTGTCCGCCTGTACCTGAACCGGAGTCGGATCCATTCCGGTCTGAGTTCCAGCTTCGTCAAACAGGACTTTTTTTAACACCGGGCCATCATCGTTGATTTCCACCGGCTGCCAGCCAAATGCCAGCTCCGCGCCGTCCAGCTTTGCGTAGGCCGTCTCATGCTCACTTGCCTGGCTGGTCAGTCCGCGGGCATATAGCGTTACATGGCGGCTGCCTTTGCGCAGAGCGGTTCTTGCCACATCCATGGCAGAATTGCCCATGCCGATGATCGCCACATGATCACCCAGATCATAGGAATCCGGATTTGCCAGATAATCAATCGCAAAGTGTACATTTCCCAGAGACTCACCCTTGATCCCCAGGGTCTTCGGTCTCCATACACCGGTTCCGATGAAAATGCTCTGGTAACCGTCCCGGAACAGATCCTTGATCTCCAGCGCGCCGCCGATGGTAGTGTTCGGGCGGATCTTAATACCGATCTCGCGCAGTTTGTTCTTATACCGCTCCAGAATGGACTTCGGCAGACGGAACGCCGGAATACCATACTGCAGCACACCGCCGATCTTATCCCTGGAATCAAAGATCGTCACGCCATAGCCCTTCTTCGCCAGCAGGATGGCGATGGTAATACCTGCAGGGCCAGCACCGATCACAGCAACCTTCTTGCCATTCTTCGGCTGGCACGGAATCTGCATTTTATCAAAATAAGTATCGGAAACATAATTCTCAATGCTGCTGATATGCACCGGCTCCCCCTTGCGGCCCAGCACGCAATGCCCCTCACACTGGTTCTCATGGTTGCAGACCAGGGAACAGATCATGGACATGGGATTGTTCTCAAACAGCATCTCCCCCGCCTCATTTAAGTTTCCTTCTTTAAATGCCTTGATCATCATAGGGATCGGGGTATGGATCGGACAACCCTGCATACACATCGGTTTCTTGCAATTCAGACAACGGTTTGCTTCATTAATTACATGTACTGCCATAACTTACTCTCCCTTTTTGTTCCGGCCGTTTCTCAGACAGACCGGTTTTCTTGTTTTCATTTCACTTTTTCTCAACTACGGCTTTATTTTACACCTGTTGTATGCTGTATACAAGTTAAGTTAAAAAGCCAACAAGTATTTTTAAATTTCGTACAATGTGCAGATTCCCTATGCCGGGGATGCACGAAAAAATGGCTTAAATCCGTAGGATTCAAGCCATTTTATAAGTTTCCGGTATGACGTGTGAGGTCGTTAATTAACGAACTTACTTTAAATACTTATCAAAGAATGCAATCTGCAATTCCTTCGTGGCATCCTGGAAAAACTCTCTCGTTCCATGACCTGCGCCCGGAATCACATAGTAATCCACCTTATCTTCCATACCGGCAGCCACAATCTTCTGATAAAGCGTCTCACTGCTGATCTCTACCGGAACAAGTGGGTCATTATCGCCATGAAGGATCTGAATCGGGCACATATCCGGATTTACCATATTGACCGGACTTGCTTTCGCACCGCGTTCCTTCATCGTTGCCGGATCTCCTCCCAACAGACATCCTCCATGGGTTTCCTCAACACTGTGCCAGCGTGCAGACGGATTTGAAAACTGCTTTTCTTCATTTTCCATCAACGCCTTGATATCAACCGGTCCGAACATATCGCAGCATGCCTGAACCTTAGAGGAATAGCCGCTCCATTCCTCACTGTCAAAACCATCCTGATTCATGGCAGCAGCTGCTGACAGATGTGCACCTGCGGAACGGCCAAAGATACCGATCTTCTCCGGATTGATCTCGAACTCCGCTGCATGAGCACGCAGAAAACGGATTGCCGTTTTCACATCAATCAGCTGATCCGGATAATGCCCCTGGGCACTGCTGCGGTAATAGATCGAAGCAACCACATATCCGGCATTTGCAAATTCTGTCATTTCCCCCAGCATCATATTCTTGTCTGTGCCTTTCCAGCCGCCGCCAGGTACCCAGACCAGTGCCGGCTTCGGACTGTGATCCTCCTTCGGATCATCCTCCCCCATCGCAGCACGCATCTCACTGTTTCCGTTCTGGAGCAGAACCGAAAGCTTCAGCTCCAGCGGATCACCGTTTAAATCTTTTACCGTGGAATACACTACATTATCGACCAGAGTCAGTGTTTTTTTCTTTGTCCCCGGATTAAATATTGTTTTCATGATTTTATCTCCTTATTTCCCTCTCTTAACCGTAGATCGGGAAGAAAATATTAATTCCGATGATCAGTGCGATCAAGGTAAGAATCAGAAGCGGTAAGGTAAACTTAAGCGTCTTCAGCGGATTCTGATTACCGATACCAAATGCCATCATCGTGCCGGAGCAGCCGGTCGGCATTACAAATGCCAGCCATGCAGATACGCAGCAGCAAAGCACGACTGCTTTCACATTCATGCCGCCTGCAAGCGCGGTAGAAGCTGCGATCGGGCTCATCAGCGCCATAGTACCCATGTTGGACATAAAGTTGGTCATCAGTGCACATGCAACACAGAAGACAATACTTACAAACAGTCCGCTCGGATGACCACCCAGGATATTTAAAACCGTCTGTCCGATCAGTTCACCGACACCGGTCTTGGAAAGTGCGGTCGAAACTACACTCATTCCTGCCACCATCCATACCATATCACAGGTAAGGGTCTTCATCACTTCCGGAATCTCCAGAACCTTAAACACGATCAGAACCAGAAGGCCTGCTGCCGGAATCACGTTGGTAATATCACTTCCAAGCTGCTTGGTAAACATAAAGCCCAGCATGATTGCTGCAAATACACCAAAAATAAAATATTCATCTTTTCTGGAGATCGGCGCTGCATCCTTAACATCTTTCACCTGGGACTTATCAATCGTTCCGTTCGGAATCAGCTTATAGAAGATCAGGCAATAAATGACGCCCACGATCAGCGGAAGGATTCCAGCCTTGCAGAAATCAGCAATTCCCAGATAATCCTCCGGACCAACAAGTCCCTGATAGTAAGAAGTGATCGTGCCTGGCATCGTAGCACCCATGCCGATCGGGAATTTGGAAGTTGCCAGACAGTTTACCGTTGCAACTAAAAACAGCAGTCTGGACGGGGAATACTCACTGTCATCATCAAAGGTCTGGATAAACAGAAGCATAACGGAAATACATGCGACCTGTCCCATCAGCTGAGACAAAAGAATTGTCATGCCACATAAACCAAGAACCAGCATAGCTCCGCTTTTTCCCTGAAGCTTGCCCATCACACCTCTGAGACGGTGGATCAGGCTTGTCTTGCCAAGGGCAGTCGCAACTACGATCATTGGTGCGATCATCAATGTAGTACTGCTGGAAAGGCCGGAAAAGGCCGTCTTTAAATCTAACACTCCGGTAAATACAAAAAGGACACAGCAGATCATTCCTGTGACACCATATGGAAGCACATGGGTCAGGAGCATTACTACCATAAATACCAGGATGCATAATGCCATTATCATCTGTACATTCATCTCAATTTCTCCCTCATTACATTTTTTGATAAAAAAGTCTGGACTTTCAGTACTGTTCATGATAATCGGCCTACCAGTACACACCTGAAGCTTTTCTATCTTTCTTGTTTATGGTGAAATTGTATCATTTTGCCATAGAATGTACAATCCATGTTTCGCTATATATACTATTACAAAAAACTATATATCATTGATATTCTTCAACAGATATATTATACTCATTCTATAGAATATCCATAAAAGGAGGATTCTCCGGTGCAGATCAAAAATATGTCTTACATCATAGCGCTAGCAGAAGCCGGCACCCTTTCCGCTGCCGGAAAACAACTTGGCATCTCTCAGCCAACTCTAAGTATTTTTCTGTCCAATCTTGAACAGGAACTGGGCATCGACCTTTTCCTTCGCGATAAAAAAAAGCTGATCCCGACTCCGGCAGGACGGATTTATCTGGAAGCAGCCAGACGCATTCTTGCCACACAGGAGCAGACGCTTCAGTCCATCCGTCTGCTCACGACTGCTCCGCCCATAGAGATTCGTATCGGTGTCACCCCACTGCGAGGTTCTGAGGTGGCCTCCAAGATCTTCGCCCGTTTCTCTGCCAGGTACCCGAATATCCGTCTGCGGCTTCAGGAGGGCTACATGCAGGAACTGCGCAATATGGTACAAAATGGAATGGCTTCCTGCTCTCTCGGCACCTGCTTTGACACGGAATCGGCAGATTTTGACTATATCACCCTCTTTCGGGAAGAGGTCATTGTCGCTGTCCCGGCCTTCCATCCGCTGGCGCACCGCCCCAAAAACACCTCCATGGAATTCCCGCAGGTTTCACCAGAGGAGCTGTCCGACTCTCCCTTTATCCTTATGGGTCCGGGCAGTACCATCCGGACCATCTCGGACTATATATTCCATCAGGCCGGTTTTTCTCCTACCGTGGTATTTGAAAGCGGTAACAACCTTGTCATACGCAACATGGTCCGAAATGGCTCCGGCATTGGTTTTCAACCACGTTCTACCGCACTCATGGATGATCCGGATATCGCCTACCTCTCCCTTTCCCCGCGTTACTATCTGAATCTGTGCGTAGTGACAAAAAAAGGAACAGTATTATCAGAAAGTGAACGGTATTTTATCTACCTGATGATACAAAATGACTTTCATGTTCCCTACTATACTCCGGATTTTAACGAAGCCGCACGGAATATCTGGGATGAATTTCACACAGAAGGAGGTTCCTTATGACCTTTCAGACACTGGATTATATCATTGCGATTGCCGAAGAGAAATCCATCTCAAAGGCTGCAGACCGTCTGCTCCTCTCTCAGCCTGCGCTGAGCCGACAGTTGAAACGGGTCGAAGAAAGCCTCGACACAAAGCTTTTTACGCGTGAACAAAACGAAATGCACCTGACCGATGCCGGAAAAATATATGTAAACGGTGCTCGCTCCATCCAGAACATTTATGAGCGCGCACTGAATGATATCCGAAAGCTCTCCCAGTCCGGAAGACATCAGATCACCTTTATTTACAATAATATCCTGCTGCCGGATTTTTCCACAGAGATTCTGCCGGATTTCCGTAAGCTGCACCCGGATATTGTACTCAGCACCATCAACGGAAACGCATTTGTCGCAAAGGATTATCTCTCCAACGGCATGGCCGATCTTGCTGTCGTTGCGACCGGAGAAGCCGGTCACAGTATGTTGGAATTTCTTCCTCTGCGCGAAGAAGAGCTGATGCTTGCCATTCCGGAAAACCATTCGGTTATTCCTGATTTTGAACAACATGGTGCTGATTTATCCATGCTTTCCGGAGAATCCTTTATCCTGAACCAGCACAACAGCTTCTTTCACAGCCTTGAACAAAACATTCTGGCCGGGCTTTCTTTTCTGCCGGACATTCTGTGCGAGATCAGTGATATCAACGCATCCGGAAACATGGTTGCAAACGGAAAAGGCATTGCCTTTCTCCCGCGTTCTGCGGGTGGGCAGCTCCATGGCTGCAGGCTCTTTTCTCTCAAGCCACAGGTTACCTTTCAAATTGCCATTGCTTATCCCAAAAGCAATGCTTTAACAAGGCCGGTACGTGATCTGATCCTGCTGCTTTTAAAGCAGGCCGAGAGCCGGCAAACAGCATAAACCTGCTTATCTGTATAACGAAAAAGCGGGCCGTGTTTCCTTTCGGAAACACGGCCCGCTTTTTCGTATTTATTGCTTCACACGAACAATTTTCAGTCTCAGATATTACTGCTCAAGGCTGTCAGCGATCTCTTTAATGGTGTTGTAGATCTGCTCATCGTTCTTAGCAGAATCCTCTGCGTTTAAGTAGTACGGCATCATATCTACGTTAGCAACACCCTCAGCTGCAGACGGATCAGCAAAAACTTTCTGAACAAGATCCTCATAGTAAGCGATCACATCATCAGAGGTATCTGCCGGGAAGTAGAAGGAGAAGTCGCAGTCCGGATACACCAGATCTACACCCTGCTCTTTCAGAGTCGGGATATCTTTGATGAGATCATATCTTTCCTCGGTCGGAGCGCCGATGCAGTTGAACTGACCAGACAGCATAGCTGCGATCTTATCGGAGTTAGAACCTACGTCAACCAGATCCAGATCGATATCTGCTGCTTTCTCAAATGCAAGCAGCTCATAGTAGGTGTAAGCACTAACCTCGGTGCAAGCCTTTAACTGTCCCGGTGCTGCCTTAGCTGCCTCAGTCTTGTCTACTGCTGCCGGAGCTGCGGTAGTCTCAGCCGGCTTGCTGCTGCAAAAAGTTTTTTCTTCATAATAATACTTCTCCTTGTTTATATCCTACCGCCAAACCCTTTCTGGATTTTCTTACCGTACCAGTGCCGGTTTCTTGGAATCGAACTTCCAGTTCGGGATTAAATACTGCATAGCCATTGCGTCATCACGGTCGTGAGTCGGCAGGGAGTTATACAGCTTGTTTGCCTCCATAACGCGGTCCATATTGATGGTAACACCAAGACCCGGCTTCTTCGGAACCTGCAGATATCCGTCTACGATCTGCGGAGTATCGTTTAAGAGGTTCTGACCATCCTGCCAGATCCAGTGGGTATCCAACGCAGTCGGGTTGCCCGGTGCTGCTGCTGCCACATGAGCGAATGCAGTCAGGGTGATATCAAAGTGGTTGTTGGAGTGGCTGCCCCAGGTCAGGCCCCAGTCATTTAAGATCTGAGCCATGCGGACGCTTCCTCCGAATCCCCAGAAGTGCGGATCTGCAAGCACGATGTCCACAGACTTCAGTGCTGCCGCATGATAGAACTGTCTCCAGTCGGTTGCGATCATGTTGGTAGCTACCGGCAAGTTTACCTTGTTCTTGAACTCAGCCATGATCTCACGGCTGCTGAATCCGGACTCCGGACCACACGGATCCTCTATATATGTAAGAACACTTTCCATCGGCTTGCACAGCTCAATGGCCTCTGCCAGGCTCCATGCGCCGTTCGGGTCAATGTTGATACGTCCGTTCGGGAATGCTTTTTTCAGTGCGCGGATTGCTTCCATCTCCTCAGAGCCCTTCAGCACACCGCCTTTTAATTTGAAGTTGCGGAAGCCGTACTTCTCATGAAGAACCTGCGCCTGCTCCACGATGCGCTCCGGTGTCAGCATTTCCTGACGACGAAGCCTGAACCACAGGTCAGAGCTGTCGCTCTCATCTAAGTAGTTCAGCTTCTTTGCCTTGTTCTTGTCGCTGACATAGAACAGATAGCCAAGGGTCTCAACCTGGTCTCTCTGCTTGCCGTCGCCTAACAGCTCGCACATCGGCAGATCTAAGTACTGGCCCAGTAAGTCAAGCAGTGCACACTCAATCGCCCATTCTGCTTTTACGACGAATTTCAGTTTACTGATATCCAGGCTCTGGATACCCTCACCGTCATCCTCTTTTGCTCTCTTGGAAGCTTTGTGGATGCTGTCCAGGATTGCGCGGTATTTGCCAACCTGCTGGCCAACAACTAGCGGAATACAGCTCTTTAACGCGTCGCAGGTATAGTCGCCGCCGTGGATCTCACCGATACCGGTGTGGCCTGCACTGTCCTTTAAGATAACCAGGTTTCTGGTAAAGTACGGTGCGTGGCATCCACTTAAGGTCATGAGCATGCTGTCATATCCGGCTACCGGAATAACCTGCATCTCGGTTACTGTAGGTGTCCCTTTACTCATATTGTCCTCCTCTTGCCGGAGCTTAACATTTTTCTGTTATCCAAGTCTCTGTTTCATGCGATTTTTTAACGCAGGATGTAAAAAAATAGCTCCACGCAATTTTTTTGTTCATAGTTATACTCTAATGATAAAAGCTTCTGAATAATCTGTCCAATATTTATAAATGATTGCTGTGATTATTTTTTCTAATAGCAGTAAAACTTTTTACTTTCTTTTTCATTTAAGGTATAATAAGAAGCAGCTCATGAATTGCAAAACGTACAAATGGAGGTTTTCTTTTGGATGTCAAATACTTAAACTATATTCTGGCCATTGCCAACCGGCACAATATGACAAAAGCGGCAGAAGACCTGTTTGTCTCTCAGTCCTCCCTGAGCCAGTATCTTTCCAGACTGGAGCAGGAGCTCGGCACACCTCTTTTTATCCGGTCCAAGGGTGAGCTGAGCCTGACGTCTGCCGGTGTGCTGTATGTAGAGGCTGCCCAGAAGGTTGTAAAGATCCAGAAGGATCTGTATCAGAACATTGCGGCACTGAGCCAGAAAGGCCGTATCCGTGTTGGAGTCACTTCCAACTGGGGGCTTCGCATGCTGGCTGAAATCATCCCGTTATTCCGTGAACAGTATCCGGGAATCATCATTGAAATTACAGAAACCAGCCTGCCTGCCTTCAAAAAGGCACTGACCGAAGGTACCCTGGATGTCGGTCTGGCCGCTGACGCAAGCACAGTTCCCTACGGCAGCCTTGTGCAGGTGCTTCGCGAGGAAGAAGTGTTCCTTGCCATATCCATGTTTCACCCGTACGCGCTGACGCATCCATCCGGAACACCGATTACTGCTGAGGAAGTAAAAGCAAACTTTGCAGGCGACAACCTTTTATTGTCCAAAAAGGGAGCCTCCCTGCGCATGATCGGCGACCAGTTCTTCGACTCCTGCGGCTTTGAACCTGTTGCCGTGTGTGAGACCAACAATATTTCCGCCACACGCAGTATGGTAGCCCAGAATGCCGGTGTCGCATTTATATCCGAGTCCTGCTCTGTCAACCGCGACCACATCGCCTACTACCCGCTCTCCCCGGCTATGAAGCGCTTAAACCTCGTGGTACGCCAGAAGGACTGGGTGTTAAACGAGCCGGAACAGGCCTTCATGGATCATATTTTAAATTATTTCAAACAGAATACCGAACACCCTTATCTGGCGGAAAAATATTCCATTTCTTTCTGACAGCAAAACGAGCCGCTATCAGGAAATCACTTGCCTGATAGCCATTTCACAACCTCTGTTCGGTCTGAAGCCATAGCTTCCACCCGAAAATATCGGTTCACACATCAGACTTTTAGCAACATGCGCCGCAAGGCGCACTGCAAAAGCCGTCCACGCAGTTTCCCACGTGGACGGCTTTCTTATATCGTATTCAATTAAGCATTAGCTTTTTTTGCAGCTTCTTTTTTCTTAGTGTTTCTGTCATCGTAGATTGCGTATGCAATGGAAGCGATGATCAGTACCCAGATAAAGAGACCGATCGGTCTGGAGAAGAATACGCCAAGGCTTCCGTTTGCTGCGGATACAGACTGAATGAAGTAGTTCTCAAGATCTTTACCAAGGATGAAACCAATCAGGTAGCAGGATGCCGGAATCTTGATCTTGCCAAAGATGTAACCAACCACACCAAAGATGAGCAGTGCCCATACATCGAAGATACGGCCATTCTTGGTTGCATATGCACCAACGATACAGATCATGATGATAACCGGGTACATTCTCTGACGCGGAATGTAGATGATCTTGCTGATCCACTTGATCGGGTAGAAC